>NZ_JBEXZS010000231.1:0-1174 GCF_040593685.1 Methylobacterium sp. EM32
CCAGCCAGCCATCTGCATTTTGGTGTGGAGCGAGGCCTTGGTCGGATCACGACGCAGGTTATTGAGAGCCATGCGTCGGATCAGGGCGATGTTGCGCGCGGCGTTCTCATTGCGAGTGAGGATGTCGTCTTCATGGAAGGCGACGTCGAGGAGCCAATGCTGGTCGTTCTCAATCGACCAGTAAGACCGTACGACCCGCAGGGCTTCAGCCGGAGCGAGAACGCGAGAGAGCGCCACGTAGCGGATCTGACAGCCCGTCGCTGTGTCGGGCGCATCCGTGCTGCGGCGCAGACCATCGATGCGGGCTACGGCGCGCAGCCCGGGAAAGTCGTACTTCTCGGCCCAGCCCGGCACCTCGCAGACCCAGGCGCACCGCTCCTCGTATCGGCCATGCTCGGTCTCGATCGTGCGGGCAGCCTTCCGAGGGTCGAGGTTGGCCAGGCGGTCCCGGGCCGCGTCATGCAGGGGACCGCGATTGCCCTTGAGGATCAACGCGTAGTCACCTCCGCCTTCTAGGATGGCGGAGGCGGTGGCGCGGCTCCCGTGCAGGGCGTCGGCCGTGACGCAGGTTCCGCGCAGGTCGAGCAGAGCCAGTATTTCTCGCGCGGCGCTGACCTCGCTGCGATTGCGGGCGTGGCGCTGGGCCAGGACGAGGCGCTGCTCGGTGGCCCAGGCGGTCACGAGGTGGAGCGGCGTGGTGGGATGGGCGGCCTCGACCGCCCGACGCACGGATTTGCCGTCGAGAGCGATGATACGGGGGCTGTTCGGCGCGGCGGCGCGCGCGTTGTCCCGCGCGTGAGCGAAGGCGGCCATGAAGCGGTGGAAGGCGTCTTCGAAGGCCTCGGGGTCGAGGGCCTGGAACACGCGGCTGAAGGTATCGTGGCTGGGCGCCCCATGGGCCAGGCGCATGAAGCGGCGCAGCAGCGGGAGCTTGGCACGGGCGAAGGTGGCGATGTCGACGCAGGTCTGGGCGCCGCACAGGGTGGCGATCAGCGCTACCAGCAGGATCTCGTCCAGCCGATGCCGGACGTTGGCAGCCCGCGGATCCGGAAGCGCGGCGAAAAACGCCTGAAATCCTGACATGATAGGCCTCCTGCATCTCAGGAGGCGTCAACGCCGTCTGGCTGCTTCACGGCAAAGCCAGACGGCAAAATTCATATGCGATCACCCTGCC
>NZ_JBEXZS010000232.1:0-1267 GCF_040593685.1 Methylobacterium sp. EM32
CAGGAATTCCTCGCCCGGCATCGCGTGCAGGTAGGCGTTGAGGCTGTCGATGACGACGACCGACGACCCGCGCTTCTCGACCGCCTCCCTGGCCATGGTGGCGAACTCGCCCGGCGAGACCTCGGCGGGGTCGATCTGGGTGATGGTCAGCCGCCCGGATTCGACATGTGGTCTGAGATCCATGCCGAGCGTGGCCGCCCGGGTCATCAGGGTCGCGAGTCCCTCGTCGAACAGGTAGTAGGTCGCCGTCTCGCCGCGCTCCAGCGCCGCCTTCATGCACCGGACCGCGGTCGTGGTCTTGCCGACGCCGGAGGGCCCGAGCAGGAGCATGTTGGTTCCGGGTACGAGGCCGCCACCGAGCAGCAGGTCGAGCTCGGCCGACCCGGTGGACTTGGCCACCGGGTCGAAGGCCGCGTGGTGCTCGGACGCGATCAGGCGCGGGAACACCCGGATGCCGCCGGTCTCCAGGGCGAAATCGTGGTGGCCGCCGCTGAACTTGATGCCGCGCATCTTCACGATGCGCAGCCGTCGCCGCTCGGACCCGTATTCGCGCGCCATCTGGTCCAGGGAGATCACGCCGTGCGCGATGCTGTGCAGCTGGACATCCCCCGTCTCCGAGGTCTTGTCGTCGAGCAGCAGCACCGTGCAGGCGCGCTTGGCGAAGAACCGCTTGAGCGCCAGGATCTGACGCCGGTAGCGCAGCGGGTTCTGAGCGAGCAGACGCAGCTCCGAGAGGCTGTCGAACACGACCCGGTCGGGCTTCGTCTCGCCAACGCGGGCAATGACGTCCTTGACGGTCTCGCCGAGTTCGAGCTCGGAGGGATGCAGGATCGATTGCTCGCTGTCGGGATCGAGGCCCATCTCGTCGACGAGCTCGTAGAGGTCGATGCCGTCGAGCGACCATCCGTGCGTCGCGGCGGCGGCGCGGAGTTCGTCCGAGGTCTCGGACAAGGTGACGTAGAGCGCCCGTTCGTCGCGGGCCGCCCCCTCGCGGAGGAACTGGAGCGCGATGGTGGTCTTGCCCGTGCCCGGGGTGCCCTCCAGCAGATAGAGCCGGCTCGGGGTCAGGCCGCCGCAGAGAACGTCGTCGAGACCGGGCACGCCGGTCGAGATCCGGGGCTCCTTGCCGGGCGTCCGGCGCGTTACGGGTTCGGTCATCGCGGAGGGTCCAGGTTCCTTGGGGCCGGTGGAGACCGCCGCCCGGCACGGCGGCGGTCCTTCCGGTCCCTCGTGGGTGCTCGCGAACGGTATGTCGGGAGTACCGGAG
>NZ_JBEXZS010000233.1:0-1111 GCF_040593685.1 Methylobacterium sp. EM32
ACCCCTCGTCTACGAACAGGAGCATCGCCCAAAACCCGCAACCGGGACCCTGGTCAGCCAAGCCCCATAACCGTCCACAGAAACGGGGCAATCCCAGATGAAGCGCTCGACCTTGCCCTTGGTCTGCGCTCGCCCGGGCTGGCACAGCCGGGGCCGGAAGCCGCAATGGCGGGCGAAGTCCAGGAAGCCGGCCTGGAAGCGATGACGGCCGCGGCCGTAGGCGTTCCTCTCCACCACCACGGTGCGCATGTTGTCGTAGAGCACCTCGCGCGGCACGCCCCCGAAGGCCAGGAAGGCGTTCTCGTGGGCGGCGATCAGCGTCTCGAGGCGCTCGTCGGTGACGAACTCGAGGTAGGCCGCCCGGCTCCAGCCCAGGGTCGCCACGAACACCGAGAGCCGGTCGGCCCCGCGCCGCATCACCGCCCAGTCGACCTGCATCTGCTCGCCCGGCGCCGTCTCGAAGCGCACCACCGGCTGCGGGGCGGGCGCCGGCGCCAGGCCGGCGACGAACTCCTTGAGCATCGTGTAGCCGCCCGCATAGCCCCGCTCGCGCAACTCGCCGAGCAGCACGCTGGCCGGGATCCGCTCCGGCGCCGCAGCCGCGAGGCGCTCCACCACGTAGCCCTTGAACGGGTCGAGCTTGCCCGGTCGGGGTGGCCGCCCCTTGTAGCGCGCCGCCGCCTCGTCGCGCAGGTAGCGCCTCACCGTGTTGCGCGACAGACCCGTCGCGCGGGCAATCTCGCGGATGCTCTTCCCGTGCCGATGCAACACCCGGATCTCCAACGCTGCCTCCTCACCCACCATCCGGGCCTCCTCCCGCAGAAGGAGCCCAGCCTACGGCCTGGGTCAGGTTTCAGTCGGCGACTGGGTCAGTTTCACATCGGCGGCTACACCTGGCGGCGCATCGCGCTCAGCCTGACGACGCCGACGACGGAGGGCGACCGGACGCTCTGGCTGTGGAGCGACCTGCCCGCGAGCGTTAGTGCGGCACAGATCGCGCAGGTGTATCGGCGACGCTGGCGGGTCGAAATAGTCCTTCCGCAACTGACAAAAGCGTCCGCGCTCGCCATCCGGGCCGACGGGAACCACGTAGCGGATCTCGACCTCGGCC
>NZ_JBEXZS010000234.1:0-175361 GCF_040593685.1 Methylobacterium sp. EM32
GCTGATCGGGCCGGAGCCAGATCTCGTACCCTTAGAGAACAGAAAGCAGCGCCGGGTTGCCCTGGCCCTTGCTTCACTCTCTCTCGGGAAGTCCTGCAGGGCTGGCCGTTCGTCTCGGCGCCCCGTCGGTGAGCGGTCGTTTAAGGGTAGCCGGCTCGCCTGTCAACTCGCCGTGCCTCCCTCGGGCGCCACCGCGGTCGTCCTGCCGTTTTCCGGGACAGGGGTCGTCGGCACCGGCAAGCCCGCGCTGGCTTTACGACGATGCGTCCGACAGCGGGTGGAGGTCGCGGACCATCTTCTGCGCGCGCGCGAGGTTCACCTTGGTGTAGACCTCGGTGGTGCCGAGATCGGCGTGGCCCAGGAGCTCGCCGATCACCCGCAGATCCGCGCCGTTCTGCAGAAGATGAGTCGCGAAGGCGTGGCGCAGCTTGTGCGGCGACCAGCGCGAGGCATTCGGGATCCCGGCCGCGGCCGCCGTCTCCTTGATCTCCTTCAAGGCCGCGTCGATCGTCAGGTGCTGCTCGCCGTTCGAGACCCGGTGAAACAGCCAGACGTCGGACCGCGAGCCGTACCGGCCCGCCAGCTCGCGCCACCAGCCGATCGCCTCGACCGCCCGGTCGTGGAGCGGCACCAGCCGGTCCTTGCCGCCCTTGCCGCGGACATGAATCATCCGGGTTCCGGGCCGCACCGCGTCGGCCGGACGCGTCACCGCCTCGGAGACCCGCATGCCGCTCGCGTAGAGCGTCTCCAGCAACGCCGCGCGCCGCGCATAGCCGGCCTGCCGGTAGAGCCCGACCGATCCGTCCCGGGCCAGGGCGTGGGCGGTCTCGATCAGGCGGTCGACAGCCTCGATGCCCGGCGTGAACGGCAGGCGGTCGGGTCGTTTCATCGGCTGGAGCTCGGCGGCCGGATTGCCGGTCCCAAGACCTTCCGCCACCATGAAGCGGTGGATGCCGTTGGCCACCGAGCGGCGCCGGCTGATCGTCGAATGCGACAGGGCACGCTGGTCGAGATGGGCGAGGTAGGCGACCATGTCCTGCCGGGTCACCTCGGCGAGGCGGCGTTCGCCGAGCCAGCCGAGGTAGCACGCGACGTCGCGGCGATAGGTCGTGAGAGACGAGGCGGCGGTGCCGCGCTCGGCGGCCAGGGCGTCGAGCCACAGCTCGATGATCTCGGCGTTGGTCATGCCCGGAGCATGAGGCCCGCCGGTTAACGGGACATTCTCTGAGAAAAACCGCTTATGCGAACGAAGGCGGTGCCGGTCCCGCGCGCGTGGGTGCGTCGGCGAATTCCCCTCGCCGCGCACGCGTCGCTCTCCCCCGCTGCCGAGCTGCCGTGAGGATCGAGGCATCCGGCCATGCCCGTGCTCGCAGTGCCTCGCCATGTCTGCCAAAGGGGCGACCGTTGCCCACACAACCTGCATGCCGCCTCTTGCATCAGGTCGTCGATTGTTGACAATCGACGACCGACGAGGCCTGCATGACCGCTCGACGCGCGACTTCCCCGACCGACGGCTTTCCCCGCGTGCCGAAGGACACGTTCCGCAGCCGCATCGCCGACAGCCTGCGCAGCGCGATCCTCGGCGGCGACATCGCGCCCGGCTCCCAGCTCGTCGAGACGACGCTCGCCGCGCAGTTCGGCGTCAGCCGCGGCCCGCTGCGCGAAGCGATCCGTCAGCTGGTCGAGGAAGGCATCCTGGAGGCTGTTCCCTATACGGGGACCTACGTCATCGACATCTCGGTGAAGGACGTCGACGAGATCTACTCGATCCGCCGCAACCTCGAGACCTTCGCCTTCGAGCAGCTGTGGGACCGGCGCGACGAGGAATTCCGGACCGAGCTGCGGCGCCGGCACGAGGCCCTGACGGCGACCATCGATGCGGGCGACGACAAGGCGAGCATCCTCGCCGAGCTCAGCTTCCACGGCACGGTCTACGAAGCGACCGGGCATTCCTTCCTGCTGACCATCTGGCACGGCCTGCGCGGCCGGCTGCAGCTCTACTGGGCGGCGCATCACCGGGCCCACGGCCTGCGCGGCCCCCGCCGGGACGGCCACGACGACTACCTGCGCCTCGCTCTCGGCAACGACCTCGCGGCGATGCGCAACGAGATCGAGAGCCACATGCGCCGGGGCGCCGAGCAGACGAAGGCCTTCCTCGACGGGCGCGAGCGCCTGCCCGAGAGGCGCGCGTGACAGCCCACCCCGTATCCCGATCAAATTCCAGGAGCGCCCCGTGCAGGAGAGACCCATGACCCGTCGCCGCGACGTCCTCGCGCTCGCCCTCGCTGCGGCGGCGGCCGCCGCGGGCCCGTCCCCCGTGGCGGCGCTGGGCGAGACCTCGCTCGACCGCATCAAGCGCAGCGGCCGCCTGCGCATCGGCGTCACCTCGGCCGAGCCGTGGTTCTTCAAGGACCCGATGGCCGGAACCTGGAGCGGCGTCGGCATCGACCTCGGCACCGCGCTGGCGGGCGATCTCGGGGTGACGATGGTGCCGGTCGAGACGAGCTGGGCGAACTGCGTCGCGGCGATCCAGGCCGACCAGATCGACGTCATGTTCGTGCTCGACCCGACGGAGGAGCGCCGCAAGGCGATCGACTTCCCGGACAGTCCGCTCTTCTACTACGCCGCCGGCGCCCTCGTCCGGCCGGACCAGACGGCGACCGCCTGGAGCGACCTCGACAAGCCCGGCACCCGCATCGGCGTGACGCTCGGCACCTCGGTCGACCGCATGGTGACTGAGACCCTGAAGACGGCGAGCATCAGCCGCTTCTCCAACAACGACGAGGCGGTGGCCGCCTTCGCGGCCAAGCGCGTCGACGCGGTGGCGCAGTTCCACCCGGCGCTCGTCGTCCAGTATGCCCGGCTCAAGCTCGGCAAGGTCGTCCTGATGAAGCCGGTCACCCCCGTCGCCACCAGCGCCGGCATCCGCCGGGACGCCGACCCGGCCTTCAAGACTTGGCTCGGCGAGCGCTTCGCCGCCCTCTACGCCGCCGGCAAACCGCAGGATTCCTTCGCGGCCTATCTGCGGACCCGCGGCATCGACCCCGCGACCGTCCCGGGCCTCGCGCGGGAGAAGTGGGTCTGACGACCCTCAAACGGGAGGGACGGCCGTGACCTACGCCTGGGACTTCATGCCCGTCCTGCGCCACCTCGACATGCTGGCGCTCGGGCTCGTCAACACCGTCAAGATCGCGGCCATGTCGATCGTGCTCGGCGTCGGCCTCGGGCTCGGCCTCGCGCTGATGCGGCTGTCCCCATCCCGGCTCCTGCGGGCGCCGGCGACGGCGTTCATCGAGTTCTACCGCAACACGCCGCCGATCGTGCACTTCTTCTGGTTCTTCTACGCGCTGCCGGTGCTCGCCGATATCAGCCTCGATCCCCTCGCCGCGGCAATCCTCGCGCTGTCGACCCAGTCCGGGGCATTCTACGCCGAGGTGTTTCGCGGCGGCATCGTGTCGATCGAGAGCGGCCAGTGGGAGGGCGCCAAGGCGGTTGGCATGACCCGGGCGCAGGCGATGCGGCGGGTGATCCTGCCGCAGGCGGTCGGCCGCATGGTGCCGCCCTTCGTCGAGCGCTCCTTCGAGTTGACGAAGACCACGGCGCTCGCCTCCACCCTCGCCTACGGCGAGCTTCTCTACCAGGCGATGCAGGTCAACAGCCAGACCTTCCGGCCGCTCGAGGTCTACACGGTCGTCGCCCTCCTCTACCTCGTGCTGCTGGTCACCTGCGGTGCGCTGGCGCGCGGCGCCGAGCGGCGCCTGACCGCCTACCGCTGAGGTCTCGGGGCATGGATTACGAGTGGGATTTCAGCCTGCTGGCGCAGAACTGGCCGGTGCTGCTGCGCGGCCTCCTCGTCACGGTGCAGCTCTGGGTGCCGGCCATGGCGGCGGGGCTCGTCCTCGGCCTTCTCCTCGGCCTCGCCCGCCTGTCCCGGTCGGGATGGGTCGCCCGGCCGGCTCTCGGCGCCGTCGAGCTCTTCCGGGGCACGCCGGTCCTGATCCAGCTGATCTGGTTCTTCTACGCCTTCCCGATCGTGATCGGCCTGCAGCTGTCGCCGTTCGCCGCGTCCCTGCTCGCGCTCACCCTCAACACGGCGGCCTATTGCGCCGAGATCTTTCGCGGCGGGATCCAGTCCGTGGCGAAGGGCCAGTTCGAGGGGGCGCGGGCCCTCGGCATGACCCGGGCCCAGGTGATGCGGCGGGTGGTCCTGCCGCAGGTCCTGCGACGCATGCTGCCGGCCTTCACCAATCGCGGCATCGAGCTGGCGAAGGTGACCTCACTCGCCTCCGTGATCTCGGTGCACGAGCTGATGTACCAGGGCCGCCTGCTGAGCTCGACCTATTACCGCCCGCTCGAGATCCTGACGACGGTCGCGATCGTCTACTTCGTCCTGATCTATCCGGGCAGCGTCCTCTCCGCCCGCCTCGAGCGGCGGCTGGCCGCCCGCAGCTGAAAGGCCTTCGCCCGCGATGACGATCCCTCTCCTCGACGTCCAAGGCCTCCACAAGTCGTTCGGATCGCATGAGGTCCTGCGCGGCATCGACCTCGCGGTGATGCCGGGCGAGCGCGTCGCGATCATCGGCGGCTCCGGCTCGGGCAAGAGCACGCTCCTGCGCTGCCTGAACTTCATGGAGGTCCCGACCTCCGGGCGGATCGCCCTCGACGGGCGCGTGCTCGGCCGGCCGGGGCGTGACGGCGCCACCATCTATCCGGAGGGCGAGTTGTGCAGCGTGCGCCGGCGCGTCGGCATGGTCTTCCAGCAGTTCAACCTCTTCCCGCACATGAGGGCTGTCGAGAACGTGATGGAGGCCCTCGTCACCGTGAAGGGCGTGCCCCGGCGCCAGGCCCTGGCGCGGGCGGAGGCCGAACTCGGCAAGGTCGGCCTCTCCGACAAGCGCGACGCCTATCCGAGCCGGCTCTCGGGCGGCCAGCAGCAGCGGGTGGCCATCGCCCGGGCGCTCGCGATGGACCCGGAGATCCTGCTCTTCGACGAGCCCACCTCGTCGCTCGATCCCGAACTCGTCGGCGAGGTGCTGCGGGTGATCCGCGGGCTCGCCGAGGAGGGCCGCACCATGCTCCTCGTCACCCACGAGCTCGGCTTCGCCTACCACTTCGCCACGCGGGTCGTCTTCCTGGCCGACGGCCGCTTCTACGAATCCGGGACGCCCGACGAGGTCCTGAAAGCTCCGCGCGGCGAGCGCACCCGCACCTTCCTGGCGCGCCACAGCGAGTTCGCGTTCTGACGCAACCTCCAAAAGATCAACCGAGGAACCATCCCGTGTCCGGCTCACAGACCTCCAGCGCGGCGAGCGCGCAGGGCTACCTCGACGATCCCCGCAACGACGGCGTGCTCGTCTCGATCAACGGCGAGTTCTTTTCCCGCGACCAAGCCTCGGTCTCGGTCTTCGATGCCGGCTTCGTCCTCGGCGACGGGGTGTGGGAGGGCCTGCGCCTCGTCAACGGCAAGCTCCTGGCCATCGACGACCACATGGACCGGCTCTACGAGGGCGCCGGCGCGATCGCCCTCGATATCGGCCTCACCCGCCAGGAGATGGTGGCGGCGATCCGGGCGACGCTCGCGCGCAACGGCATGACCGACGGCGCCCATATCCGCCTGATGGTCACCCGCGGCCGGAAGAAGACGCCGAACCAGGATCCCCGCTTCGCGCTCGGCCGCGCCACCGTGGTCATCATCGCCGAGTACAAGACGCCGCGGCCCGAGGCCAAGGCGGCCGGCCTCACGCTGATGACCTCGACCATCCGCTGCAGCACGCCCGACGTGTTCGACCTCAGGCTCAACTCCCACAGCCGCCTGAACTTCATCCAGGCGCTGATCCAGGCGATCAACTGCGGCGCCGACGAGGCCTTGATGCTCGACCCGTCCGGCTTCGTGGCGAGCTGCAACTCGACCAACTTCTTCATCGTCCGCAAGGGAGAGCTGTGGACCTCGACGGGGCGGTGCAACTTCAAGGGCATCACCCACCGCAAGGTGATGGAGCTGTGGCGCGAGAGCGGCGGCACCGTGCGCGAGCTCGACTTCACCCTGGCGGAGACCTACGCCGCCGACGAGGCCTTCGTGACAGGGACGCTCGGCGGCATCACCCCGGTGACCCGGATCGACGGCCGCCGCATCGGCACCGGCCAGCCGGGCCCGGTCACCGCCGAGGCGAGCCGGCTCTACCAGGCCTATACGCTGGCTTGAGCCTCGCGGGGCGGGGCGGATGCCGGTCTGCCGCGGATTCAGGAGCCGGTCCGACCGATCGGTCACGTCTATCCCACCCACGACCTCATCCTGAGAGCCTGTTTGAGCGGTTTCGCCGAACGATCGGCAAATAGACCGATATCTCTCTACGTCATCCCGGGGCTCGCCGAAGGCGAGAACCCGGGCTCCATAATCGCTGACGGTGCAGGGTGACGCGGAACGCGTTCCGACGTCTTCTGCATCCTCGGCGGTGATGGGTCTCGGGTTCCACTCCGCGGCCCCGGGATGACATCGAGGGTTTCAGTGCGGTCGGCCAACTCAAACAGGCCCTAAGGTGTCGGTCGATCGAAGATCGACTGCCCTCGAGGGAGGTTTCCCGAAGCCACCGAGGCAACTGGAGGCCTCCTTCGAGGTTCCCTTTGGTCGCACCTCAGGATGAGGTCGCAGATGGGAGGAAAATCTCGTCGAGATATTGTCTCCGTTTGTTTAAATGGCTCTCGGCATCGAGATTGCTGTCGCGACGCGATCGGATCGTGCTCCCCGATCCCGTCCGAAGCCCCTCCCCTGGCGTAAATCGCCCGGCGCCATCCGCGAACGACGTCACGCTCTCCGTCCAGGCATCGAGGCCGCGGTCCGGGTCACCGCCCGGCTTCATCCGATAACGACGTTTCTAACAGACATCATCCCGTCTCGTTAAGCCTGATGGCCTTTTACGCAGTGTCCTAGACCAATCTTCCCCAGCGAAGGCGCGCCACTCCGCTGCGGAAATCTGGTCATGATTCGTTATCCGCGGCCGATTACCGGATATAAACATCCTTCCGTCAGGTTCGGCACTGGGACAGCACACAGTCGGACGGGCAGAATCGAGCCATGCGGCCGGGATTCATGGATATGGCGACCCTCGCGGTCGGCCCGCCCCTCTGGGGCATCCCCAGTACCGCGTCGGCCGAGCCGCGAGAGAGCGCAGCGGCACCTGCGCCGGGCGACCGCCTTCTCTCCAGGGGGCGATCTCGCCGACCCGACCCTCGTCGCACAGGGCCTCGACGCGCCGCCCCGGCGCACCGGACCCGCCCCGCACACGCCCTGACCTTCCAGCGAGAGTTCTCCCCATGATCGACGCGACACACGCCGCCGACCGGCGCCGCATGCGGCTGCGCCAGGACGCGCTCCTCTCGGCCCTCCTCTCCGCCACGGTGCTGGCGACCGGTCTCCTCGCCCCGGCGCAGGCGGCGCAGTTCGGGATCGTGGTCAATCAGGTCGCCGACCCGCTGATGTCGGGCCTGCCGCTGCCCGACACCGCGCCGACGGCCGGCCTCTTCTCGGGCGTGAAGGACTGGCCGATGAACGCCATCTCGCTCGCGATGATGCCGAGCGGCCGGATCGTGTCCTACGGCACCGCCGCCGGCAATCCCGGCGTCCAGGACGGCCGGACCTTCACCTTCTGGGATCCGTCGCAGGGTCTCGGCCAGGGCTACACGACCTATGCCGGCGTCGGCGGCGTCAACAGCTTCTGCAGCGCGCAGGCCCTGCGCACCGACGGATCGCTGATGACCTCCGGCGGCATTTTCGACAACGGCAACGACAAGGGCAGCCTCGTCGTCAAGAGCGTCCCGAACGGCGCGAACGGCGCTTTCGCTGTCACGGCCCGGCTCGCCAACGACCGCTACTACTCGACCATGCTGACGCTGCCAAACGGCCAGCAGCTCATCATGGGCGGCTCCTACCCCTACCAGGGCGGCTGGGCCGACACCCAAGGCAGCATCGACAAGGGCCTGATGACCGGGATGACCCCGGAGATCTACGACGGCTCTCAGTGGAAGAGTCTGTTCGGTGCCAAGAGCCGCGACGCGTTCGGGCCCGAGAACAGCCGGTGGTGGTATCCCCGCGCCTGGGTCGCCCCGAACGGCAAGGTGTTCGGCATCACCGCCGACAAGATGTGGTTCCTCGACCCGTCGGGGAACGGCGCGGTCACGGCGATGAACTTCAAGGAGCCGCAGCGCAATGCCAACTCGGCGACCGACGCGCCGAATGTCGGCCCGGTCTCGACCGCGGCGATGTACGAGACCGGCAAGATCCTCCAGGTCGGCGGCAACAGCTACGATAACGGCAACGGCTTCCTGTCGAGCAGCCGCGCCTCGATCATCGACATTAATACCGGCAATCCGGTGGTGACCGACACCAACCCGATGAGCGTCGGGCGCGCCTGGGCCAACGCCACGGTCCTGCCCACGGGCCAGGTCGCGGTGACCGGCGGCAGCAAGTTCAACGACCGGGCCGGCGGCGACACCGTGCTGCAATCGGAGATCTGGGATCCGAAGACCGGCCGCTGGTCAGTCGGCGCCTCGGGCGGGGTCTATCGCGGCTACCATTCGACCGCGATCCTGATGCAGAACGGCGCGCTCCTCATCGCCGGCGGCGGTGCGCCGGGGCCGGTGAACAACCAGAACGCCGAGGTGTTCTACCCGCCCTACCTGTTCACCAGTGCGAACGGGAAGGTGGCGCTCGCCCCGCGGCCGCAGATCGTCAGCCTGAACACGGTGCAACTGCAGCATGGCGGCTCGCTGCAATTCGAGCTGACCGCCTCGAACGGCCTGTCGCAGGTGGTGCTGGTGGGCCTGAGCGCGGTGACACACAGCTTCAATTCGGGCCAGCGCCGCATCGTCGCGGCCTTCAGCCAGAACGGCACCGCCGTGACGATGCAGGCGCCGGGCTCGGCCAACGTCGCCCCCCCCGGCTATTACCAGGTGGTCGCGGTCGACCAGAAGGGCGTCCCCTCGCCGGGTGTGATCATCGCGCTCGGCGCTGGCGTCGCGGCGCCGAGCCAGGTCTCGGCACCGGCGGCGGCCGGTAGGACCACCGGCGGCCAGACCGGCACCGGCACCGGCGGGACGGCCGGCGGCGGCACGGGCGGCGGGACCGGCACCGGCGGCACCGGCGGGACCGGAACGAGCGTCGCCACCGGCGCGGCGGTGAGCCTGCAGGCCAGCAACTACACCACGAGCTACCTCACCAATGTCGGCGGCACTGCCCGCCTCGTCGTGCCGGCCAATGCGAGCGACCGCCAGCAGGCGACCTTCCGGCTGGTGCCGGGTCTCGCCGGCCAGGGCGTCTCGTTCCAGGCCAGCAGCAACGCGAGCCAGTACCTGCGCCACCAGAACTTCCAGATCTTCCAGCATGCCAACGACGGCGGCGACGTCTTCAAGCGCGGCTCGACGTTCACCCCGCGCGCCGGCCTCGCCGGTACCTGCGGTTGCAACACCGGAACCTGCACGTCCTACGAATCGATCGACTGGCCTGGCTACTACCTGCGCCACCAGAACTTCGCCTTCTACATCGCCAAGCCTGATGGCGGTCCGAGCTACAACCAGGACGCCTCGTTCTGCCCGGCCTCGGGCCTCACCCCCACGGGCTCGGTCCTGAAGGCGGCGCATTCGGGTCTGTGCCTGTCGATCGCGGGCGGCGATACCAGTGACGGGGGCGCCGTCACGCAGCAACCCTGCACCGGCTCGACCGAGCAGACCTGGACCGGGACGGCCGGCAACGGCGGCATCGCCTATGTCAACAAGGCGTCCGGCAAGTGCCTCGACGTGAACCTGTCGAAGCCGCCGGCCGGGCCTGGCACGCCGATCAACCAGTGGACCTGCAACGGCGGGACGAACCAGGCCTGGACGTCGCGCGGCCAGACCGGCGGCAACGCCCTCGTCTCGGTCAACAACACCAATCTCTGCCTCGACGTCCTGAATGTTTCGACCCAGGCCGGCGCGGCGACGGCGGTCTGGACCTGCAACGGCGGCGCGAACCAGACCTTCTCGTCGCAGTAAGCCTGAGATCCTCCGCGGCGCCGCGTAAGACACCATCCTTAGAATGCGGGGATGACGGTTCGACCGCCCTCCCCGATCCTCGTCGGGGCGCGCAATACAGATTCCGCTTGATCCGTTCAGGTCAAGATTAAGCGCATCTCCCCTCTCCCGAACGGGAGAGGGGAGATGCGCTCGACTTGCATCGGAACCGATTATGCGGAATTCGTATGATCTGGTGCTCAGCCCTGCTCCCGCGCCCGCCGGGTCTCGTAGGCCTTGAGGTGGGTGTAGGCGGCGGCGAGATGCGGCCAGGTCCCGCTCGGATCCGCCGCCCGGCCCCGGGCCAGGAGGTCGCCGACGATGTGGTCGGCCTCGATCCGGGCGCCCCGCTCGATGTCGCGCAGCATCGAGGCGGTGAAGCGCGAGCCCTCCGCCGTCAGGGTGCCGCGGCTCGTCTCCAGGAACTTGTCCCGCGGCGCGTGGCCGGCCCCGGCCGCGATGCCGCGGCACTCGTCGAGCAGGCCGAGCATCACGTCGCGCCCGCCGGGGGCGGCGACGACGTCGCCGACGGGCGCGCGCATCAGGCAGGTGCCGCAGGCGAGCGTCGCGAGGAAGACCCACTTCTCCCACATCTCGAGCAGGATCTTCTCGCTCAGGCGCGCCGCGAAGCCCGCCCCCTCCATCACCCCGGCGACGCGGGCGATCCGCTCGGAGCGCGTCCCGTCGCGCTCGCCGAAGGTCAGCGCGTGCAGGTCGCTCATCTGCACGATCTCGCCCTCGGGCGAGAGCGTCGCCGCGATGGCGCAGGAGCCGCCGAGCACCCGCTCCGCGCCGAAGCGCGCGTCGAGGGCGTCGAGATGGGCGAGACCGTTGAGGATCGGCAGCACCATCGTGTCCGGCCCGACCGCCGGGGCGACGTCGTCGAGGGCGCTGCCTAGGTCGTAGGCCTTGCAGCTCAGGAGCACGAGGTCGAAGGGCTGGCGAATCGCGCCCGCCGACACGGTGGCGGGTCGCTCGACCCGAAAATCCCCGAGCGGGCTCTTCACCGAGAGGCCGCTCTCGGCCAGCCGCGCCGCCCGGGCCGGCCGGACCAGGAAGGTCACGTCCCGTCCCGCTTGCGCGAGCCGCGCCCCGAAATACCCGCCGGTCGCGCCGGCTCCCACGACCAGCACCCGCATGCCGCGTCCTCCCGCCCGTTCTATGCGGCCCGAGCTTCGCATTTCCGGCGGTTTCGTCCAAGGTGGCCCGTCAAGGTCGAACGACGGGAGTTGCGGCGCGTGCGGGGTTTGCGGGGGCGGCTGTCCGGGTCGCGGGATCTCGCCGGGATCTGGGTCCGGCGCGGGTTGTTCGTGATCGGGGGTGTCGCGGTCGGGGCCGCGGCGGTGCTGATGGCCTACCTGGCCGATGCGGCGCAGGCGGGGTTCCGGGCGGTGCTCGGGATCTCGCCGATGATCGCGCTGCTCCTCACGCCCGTCGGCTTCGGGGTCGCGGCCTTGCTCGCCCGCACGGTCTTCCCGAACTCGCAGGGCAGCGGCATTCCGCAGGTGATCGCCGCCCGCGACATCGAGGACGCCGCCTTGCGCCACCCTCTGGTCTCGCTGCGGACCGCCGCCGGCAAGATCGTCGTGATGACGCTGGGACTGCTCTGCGGGGCCTCGACCGGGCGCGAGGGGCCGACGGTGCAGGTCGGCGCGGCCCTGATGGCGGCGGCCGGGCCGCTCGCGCCGGAGCGCCAGCGCGGCCTCCTGCTCGCCGGGGGCGCCGCCGGGGTGGCGGCGGCCTTCAACACGCCGCTCGCCGGCATCGTGTTCGGCATCGAGGAGCTCAGCCGCGCCTACGAGGCCAAGACTTCGAGCCTGATCCTCGGGGCGATCATCGCGGCGGGCCTGACCTCGCTCGCGCTCGTCGGCAACTACACCTATTTCGGCACCACCGCCGACACCCTGCCGCTGCGCGCCTGGGCCGTGGTGCCGCTCTGCGGCATCCTCGGCGGGCTCGCCGGCGGGCTGTTCAGCCGCATCGTCATCGCGGTCGCCCGCGGGCTGCCCGGCGCGGCGGGGCGGTTCGTGTCGGGGTGGCCGGTGCTGTTCGCGGCCTTGTGCGGCCTCGGCGTCGCCCTGTGCGGGCTCGCGACCGACGGTCACGTCTACGGCACCGGCTACGAGCAGGCGAAGGCGCTGCTGCACGGCACCGCCGACACCCATGCCTGGTTCGGCCCGCTGAAATTCGTCGCCACGACGCTGTCGTCGATCAGCGGCATCCCGGGCGGGCTATTCGCCCCCTCGCTGGCGGTCGGCGCAGGCTTGGGCGCCGAGATCGCCGGCCTGTTCACGGACGTGCCGGTCGGGGCCGTGGTGCTGGTCGGGATGGTGGCCTACCTGACCGGCGTGCTGCAGGCGCCGATCACCTCGTTCGTCATCGTGGCCGAGATGACGGAGAACCACGCCCTGGTGATCCCCCTGATGGTCGCGGCACTCCTCGCCGACGCGGCCTCGAAGCTGGTCTGCCCGGAGGGGCTCTACCACGCGCTCGCCGAACCGATGGTCGAGCGCATCACCGGGCGCCGGGCGCGGGAGGCGGAGGTAAGCGGACCGGCGTGAGGGATGTGGGTGAGCGGGGATTCAACAGGGGACGTGTCCCCTTTCCGGCTCCGCCTCACAGGGTCGTTCCGGGGCCGCGACAGCGGAGCCCGGAATCGAGAGACGCAGGTCGCTCGGAAAAGGTCCGACCGCGTCTCGCCTGGTTCTGCACCATCTGCGGTTCTGGATCCCGGGCTCCGCTTTCGCGGCCCCGGGATGACGCGGAGGGTGTGCGGAGCGTCGATCCGGTCGAGGTTCGTCATGCCGGCGATCGGTAGGAACCTTCCCGGACCACCCGCCTCAGAACGGCAGGATCCCGAACTCGGCGACGCGGCGGTTATGCTCGGCCCAGAGACGCATCATCTTGGCGAACAGGCCCGGCTTCGCGGAAGCCCGGGCGGAAGCGACGGAACGGGTCGCGGTGATCGACGGCGAGGAGGCCATGGGTTCGGCTCCGAGTTGGGAGGCGGGGTGGAACTCTGTGGTTCCTATCCCCGACCATGCCGCCGATGCTGCGTCGCAACAATCATCGATCTCGCAGCTGCGATATGCATTGATCGCATGCAACTGGCGTCATCATGCCGATTTGCCCGTCAATCATGCATGATATGCCTGACTGACGGGCGTTAAGCTTCTCTGAGAGGCTCTATTTCAGCCATCGATTGCGGTCAGGTCGACCTCCGTGGTGATCGTGCCGAGGATCCGGGCGCGGGCGTGTTCCAGGGCCTCGCAGGCCTCGGTCAGGGTCCGCAAGGGAGTCCGGCCCCACTCGGTCATCAGGACCACGCCGTCGAGGAGCGGCGCCAGCGCGACGGTGGCGGCCGAGCGGCCGACCGGCGGCAGGTCGACGATCACCACGTCGTAGGCGTCGGACAGGCTGGTGAGCAGCGCCTCCATGGCGGGCGAGCCGAGCCAGTGCGGCGAGGGCAGCATCTCGTGCGCGAGGGGCAGCACGTCGCACCCGTCGGTCAGCGCCGTGACATGCGCGCGCCAGCTCTCCTTGTGCGGGATCCCGGGGGCCCGGGCGCCGAAGCCGCGGAGATCCGCGACGACCCCCTCGCCCATCCCGGATTCGCGCAGCACCGGGTCGGCGGAATCGGCGTCGATCACCAGGGCGCGCGCGCCCGCGGCGGTGTAGAGACGGGCGAGCTCGATCGCCGCGAGTGCCTTGGTGCGCCCGCAGGTGCGCCCCGCTGCGGTGAGGCCGATGGTGCGCAGGGGCACGGCGTGGTTGGCCGAGGCGAGGGAGAGCCGCGTCCATTGCAGGCCCTCCGCCAGCCCGGCGCAGAGCCGCGCCTCGTCGGTCAGGCCGCGGCGGCGAAGCCCTGCGCGCCCCGCCGGCCGGGCCGGGATCCAGCCGAGGCAGTCCCGCCCGGTCGCGGCCCGGACCTGGCGCCGGGATCGGGCGCGCCCGTCGAGGAGGAGCCCTGCGACCCCGACCATCACGAACAACCCGGCCCCCGCCACCGCGCCCGCCGGCATCGTCAGCCGCAGGCCGGGATTGGAGCGGAACAGCGGCCGGGTCGCCGCGGTGATGACCCGGGAATCGGCCACCGGGGCGCTCTGGCGCTGCACTGCCTCGGCCAGCACCACCAGCAGGCTCTCGTAGACCTTGCGCGAGGTCTCGGCGGCGGATTCGAGTTCCTCGAGCGTGCCGGGCTCGTCGTCCGCCGGCGCCCGGGGCACGATCTGGCTGCCGGCGCTCGCCACCGGCCCGTCGGCATCGTCGCGCCGGCCGCGCCGGATGCGGTAATTGTGGGTGGCGCGGAATTCCTGCACGGCGCGGATCGCCGTGTTCATCTGGTTGCGGAACCGGTCGACCCGCTCGTTGAGCCAGTCGGTGGCGAAGCGCGAGGCCTCGATGCGGGCCTCCATCTTCTCGCGCAGGAACTGCTCGACCACGGCGTTGACGATGTCGGCCGCCTTCTGCGGGTCGCGGGCCGAGAAGGTGATGTCGAGGGCGTAGGCGAGGCCGGCGCGACGCACGTCGAGCCGGGCCGCGAAGGTGTCGAGGAGGCGCCGCTCGGCCTCGAGGCCGCTGTCGACCTCCGCCTCGGCGCGCCCGGTCGCGCCCTTGAAGGATGCGCGGGCCTGCTCGAACAGGGCGACCGCGCGCTCCTGCAAGCCTGCGGCCCAGGCCGGGAGCCTGAGGCTCGCGCCGGCGAATTCCGGATCGCCCCGCAGCCCGAGCTTGTCGATCACCATCTTGGCGACCTTCTCGGAGCGCAGGATCGCCACCTGGTTGGCGATCTGGCCGGTATCGATGGCGAAGCGCGCCTCGCCGCCGGGCTCGGCGAAGAGCGGCGGCATCTTCGAATCGATCACCAGCTGCGCCCGGGCGGTGTAGACCGGGGTCGAGGCCATCGCGAAGAGGGCGCCGA
Source organism: Methylobacterium sp. EM32 (assembly GCF_040593685.1). Taxonomy (NCBI): domain Bacteria; kingdom Pseudomonadati; phylum Pseudomonadota; class Alphaproteobacteria; order Hyphomicrobiales; family Methylobacteriaceae; genus Methylobacterium; species Methylobacterium sp. EM32. The sequence continues at coordinate 14,963 of NZ_JBEXZS010000234.1, forward strand.
GCGCCGCCCCCGCAAGGGCACAGGCGAGGATGCGGGCGCGGCGGCGGCGGAGGAACGCGAGGATGTCGCGGACCTCGAGGCTGCGCGTCTCCGGCGGGTCGTCCCGAAGGCGGGGGGCGAGGGACGGGTCGGTCCAGATCGGGTTGTTCAGCAAGATCGCGCTCTCTTCGGCTCGACCGCGGCGGGGGATCCGGGATCGGCGGCTCCCCCGCGGGCGCTGGTGGCCGCCGCGGACGGCACCCCGTGATCTCTCGATCCCGAAGCGTCGCCCGTGACCCTCCGAGGTGTACGTCCGGCATGGGCGGCGCCGGAACGCCGCGGAACGGCGTAGGCGCGGCCCGGAGGAGCCCGGGCGGCGGAGGCGGGGCTCCGCCGATCGCCCGTCCCCTACCCCTTTGGTCCGGCCTCGCCGCCCCCGCCTCCTCCCGAAGGCGGCGGTGCCTCCCCGGAGGGTGGAGGACCGGCCCAGCCCACCCGACCCGGCCGGTCGAGGCTGGCCGGGCCCGCCGCCCCCAAAGCCTGTGCTGCCGGGCGGCGCGGCCGCGGCCTAGGCTTCCCCACGATCTTCTTCGAGGCTGAGCCGAACGAGCACGGCTCACCGAAGCCCGCGAACCGACGGACAGGAGCCCGCCCGCATGCCGATCACCGACGTGTCCCTCGAGGAGGGCGCCAGCATCACGCATCCGGACCTCGTCGATCTCGCCGGCTGCCGCATCGGCGCCGGCGCCCGGATCGGGCCCTTCGTGCAGATCCGGGCGGGCAGCCGCATCGGCGCGCGCTGCAAGGTCTCCTCGCACAGCGTGCTCGGCCAATCGGTCGAGCTCGGCGAGGGCGTGTTCGTCGGGCACGGCGTGGTGATCGGCGACGGGGACGGCGCCCGGCCGACCCGGATCGGCCCCGGCGCGTCGCTGGGATCGCGCGCCACGGTGCTGCCCGGACTGGCGATCGGCCGGGGCGCGATGATCGGCGCCGGCGCCGTCGTCGTCGGCGACGTGCCGGATTTCGCCCTGGTGGTCGGCGTGCCCGGCCGGGTCGTGGGCGATGCCCGCGACCGACGCGGCCTCGAACCGCACGACCCGGCCGGGCGCCTCGACGAGGTCGCGGCCGGGTGAAGCGCGATAACGCGATCGGAAGCCCGGCGGAGTTGCACCGGGCAACCCCGCCGGGCCGGTCATGGCCCGTCAGTGCGTCGCCGCGGCGGTCGGGATTCCGGTGACCTGCGCCGCGGGTTCCTCGCTCAGCCAGCGGTACAGGACCCCGCCGAGCGCCCCGCCGATGATCGGCGCGACCCAGAACAGCCAGAGCTGCGCCACCGCCCAGCCGCCGACGACGAGGGCCGGGCCGGTGCTGCGGGCCGGGTTGACCGACAGGTTGGTGATCGGGATGCCGACGAGGTGGACGAGGGTGAGGCAGAGCCCGATCGCCAGCGGCGCGAAGCCGACCGGCGCCTTGCCGTGGGTCGCCCCCATGATGACGAACAGGAACATCATGGTCAGCACCACCTCGGCGAGGAAGCACGCGACGAGGGAGTACTGACCGGGCGAGTGCTCGCCGTAGCCGTTGGCCGCGAAGCCCTTGGCGAGGTCGAAGCCCGGCGCGCCGGAGGCGATCACGTAGAGCAGCCCCGCCGCCGCGACGCCGCCGACCGCTTGCGACACGATGTAGGGCACGATGTCCCGGCCCGGGAAGCGCCGCCCCGCGGCGAGCCCGATCGTCACCGCCGGGTTGAGGTGGCAGCCGGAGACGTGGCCGATGGCGTAGGCCATGGTGACGACGGTGAGGCCGAAGGCGGCCGAGACCCCGAGCAGGCCGATGCCGACCTGCGGGAAGGCCGCCGCGACGACGGCGCTGCCGCAGCCGGCGAAGGTGAGCCAGAAGGTGCCGATCCCCTCGGCGGCGCATTTGCGGATGTCCATGGAGCGTCTCCTCGTGCGGGACGTCGTCCCGGGCGGGATGCCATCCCGTGCGGGCGGTCCGGGGCCGGACTTCGTGCCGGCTCGATCGGGTGCGGGGACGTCGGCCGCGGGTATCCGGCCCGGATGCGACGCCATGCGTCGCCGGGAGCCGATGGAGGAGAGGCTTGCCCAGGTGAGGATGCGAGCTTTGGCGCTCGTTCGGGCTCTCTATACAGGATATTTCCGTTCGTGAAAATCGGGACGGACTGACTCTGTACTAGGTGATGCTGCGACCGATTGCACTGGAGGGGATCGGTCCATACCTAAATTGGGACGAGCGGCGGCCCCTCAGCCGAAACCTGCTCGCGCGGACGTCCGCCCGTAGAATTCCAACAGATCAGACGACTCGCATCTGACCGGCACTATGATATTTCGCGCAGGGCTGCCGCAAGTCTGCAGTGCAGCCGCTCCGGCAAGATATTCTTCCACTGCTCTTTTCTCGGCAGACCCTCTGTCCCGACGAGGCATGCGACCGCCGCCGCGCATTCCTCGGCATCGAGTTCGGCGAGGAGAGCCTCGATGCCGGGGGGGACGGCAAGGCCCTTCAGGCCGGCGATGCGCGCGACCTGCGCCGGCCCGAAGACGGCGAGCGGCGGGCGGGGTTCGCTCTCCGTGGCGAGGGTCGGGACGACGGCATAAATCTCGTCGAGCCGCAGCGTGACCGCGATCGCGTCGAGGCGCAGGACGGCGTCCGGCGTCTGGAGGAGTTCGTAGCGCCAGCCGGCGCCCTCGCGGTGATACGCCTCGATCCGGCGCTGGTCCTGGGCGACGAGGACGAAGTGGCGCAACTCGGGCAGGCGCTGATAGGCGAGCCATTTCCGGCCGCGGTCGTAGCGCTCGGTCGAGGGGGACAGGACTTCCAGGATCACGGCCGCGCCGGCCACGCCCTTCGTGTCCGGATCGGGCACGACGCCGTCGCCGCACGCGACGAAGACATCCGGATAGAACCGCGCCGTGCCGGCCTCGAGCCGCATCGTCTCCCGGAACGAGGCGCAGGGGCCGCCGGGGGCAAGGCGCGCCGCGATGAGCCCATCGAGGCGCCGGGTGAGGGCGTGATGCGCGGTCGAGCCGCCGACCATCATGCGAAAGACTTGGCCGTCGATATATTCGAGCCGCTCCCCGTCCTCGGCCGCCGCGCAGAGACGGTCGTAGCCGTCGAGGTCGACGCGCGCGTCGTGCCGCAGAGCGGGCATGCCGAAACTCCAAGGGTAAACCGGGCGCGATCGTAAGCGAGGGCCGTGCGGCCCGAAAAGCCCTCACCGGGGAGGCATGCGCCTCACCGCCGCCCGAACAACCGCTCCACGTCCGACAGCTTCAGCTCGACATAGGTCGGCCGGCCGTGGTTGCACTGACCGGAGAACGGGGTCGCCTCTATCTCGCGCAGGAGCGCGTTCATCTCCTCCGGCCGCAGGCGGCGGCCGGCGCGGATCGAGCCGTGGCAGCTCATCCGCGACAGGACGGCGTCGAGGCGGCGGGCGAGCGGATCGGCCCCGCCCTCGACGAGCGCGTCGACCACGTCGGTGAGGAGCGCCCGCAAGGATCCGCCGGCGAGGGCGGAGGGCACCTCGCGCACCAGCACCGCGCCGTGACCGAAGGCCTCGAGGACGAGGCCGAGATCCTGAAGGGAGTCCGCCGCGTCGGCGAGCCGGTCGGCCTCGACGGGATCGAGCTCGACCACCTCGGGGATCAGCAGGATCTGCCGGGCGATGCCGCCGCCCGCGCGCTCGCGCTTCAGCCGCTCGTAGACCAGCCGCTCGTGGGCGGCGTGCTGGTCGACGATGACGATGCCGTCCCGGGTCTGGGCGACGATGTAGGTCTCGTGCAGCTGCGCCCGCGCCGCGCCCAAGGGATGCTGCTCGGCGGGTTGGGAGGTCGCCTCGGCTGCGGGCATGCGCTGGTCGGCGCTCGGCAGGGCGAGGTCGCCGGAGAAATGCGCCTGGCGCCCCTCGCCGAAGCCTTCGGCGGGTGGTCCCTCGTAGGCGGCCTGATCCGGCTCGCGGGCTTCCCACGGCGGAGAACCCGGATCGCCACCGATGCCACCGCCGAAATCGCGCTCGAAGTCCTCCGGCCGGCCCGATCCGGTCGGGCGGGACGGCACCGTCTCGTCGCGGCGCGAGAACAGGCTCGCGGGCGGGCGCGAGGGCATGGAGGCCGGCGTCACCGCCGGCCGCAGGCTCTCCAGGGTGCGGGCCGCCACCGTGGAGGAGCTGCGCCCGCCCTCGCGGCGCAGGGCCTCGTGGATGGCGCTGACGATGAGCCCGCGCACCAGGCCAGGATCGCGGAAGCGCACCTCGGTCTTCGCCGGATGGACGTTGACGTCGACGAGGGCCGGGTCGCAGGTCAGCGCCAGGGCCAGGACCGGATGGCGGTCGGAGGCCATCACGTCGGCATAGGCCCCGCGCACCGCCGAGAGCAGCAGCCGGTCGCGCACTGGCCGGCCGTTGACGACGAAGTGGACGTGGGTGGCGGCCGCCCGGTGGAAGGTCGGCAGGCCGACATGGCCGTCGAGGGCGAAGGCCTCGCGCTCCAGGCTCAAGGGAGCCGAGTTCTGGCCGAATTCCGGGCCGAGCACCGCTACCAGCCGGCGCAGCCACGAGCCCGACCCGGTCTCGGCCGGGAAGACGAGGCCCGCGGACGAGGAGCCCTCGCCCGTCAGCGTGAAGCGGATCTGCGGGTGGGCGACCGCGAGGCGTCGCAGGATCTCACCCACCGCCGTGGCCTCGGCCCGGTCGGACTTGAGGAATTTCAGCCGCGCCGGGGTGGCGGCGAACAGGTCCGTCACCTCGATCCGCGTCCCGGGCTGGGCAGCGGCCGGGCGCACCGGCCCCTTCTCGCCGGCATCGACGACGATCACGTGGCCGTTGTCGGTACCCGGCACCCGCGAGGTGATGGCGAGCCGCGCCACCGCACCGATCGACGGCAGCGCCTCGCCGCGAAAGCCGAGGGTGTCGATGCGCTCCAGGTCGCCGTCGGGCAGCTTCGAGGTGGCGTGGCGCTCGACCGCGAGGGCGAGGTCCTCCGCGCTCATGCCGCCGCCGTCGTCGACGACCCGGATCAGCTTGCGCCCGCCGGCCGCGATCGTCACCGCGATGCTGGAGGCCCCGGCATCGACCGCGTTCTCGACCAGCTCCTTGACCGCCGAGGCCGGCCGCTCGACCACTTCGCCGGCGGCGATGCGGTCGACGAGGACCGGGTCGAGGCGGCGGACCGGGGGGCGTCCGGGGGATGGGGTGGACATGACGTGAATATAGGCTTTCGCGGGCGGCGCCAGAAGGTGCAGGATCCGGCGTTTCCACCGGATGGATCGACGCGGATGGCGCAAGGCGACGGGACCCAAGGTGACGGGACCTTCGAGGGCGACGTGCTTCTGCGTCCCTGCGCCGAGGCCGACCTTCCGGCGGTGACGGCGATCTACGCCCACGCGGTTGCCACCGGCCGGGCCTCGTTCGAGCTCGAGCCGCCGGACGAGGCCGAGATGGGGCGGCGCCGGGCCGAGCTCGTCGCTGGCGGCTACCCCTATCTCGTCGCCGAGCGGTCGGGCCTCGTGGTCGCCTACGCCTATGCGGGCCCGTACCGGACCCGGCCGGCCTATCGCGGCACGGTCGAGACCTCCGTCTACGTCCGGCCGGACCAGGCCGGGCGCGGCCTCGGCCGGCGCCTCCTGGAAGCGCTGGTCGCGCAGGCGGAGGCCGCAGGCTTCCGCCAGATGGTGGCGGTGATCGGTGACTCGCACAACGCCGCCTCGATCGCCCTGCACGCCGCCCTCGGCTTCCGGCATGTCGGGGTGCTGCGATCCGTCGGCTGGAAGCATGGCACCTGGCTCGACACGGTGCTGATGCAGCGCCCCCTCGGCCCGGGCGACACGAGCCCGGCCAACAGCCCTGCCGACGGGACACCGCCGGACCGATGAGGGAAAGGTCTGTCGCCGCGTCAGTTACGGGGACTTAACCCTACGGGTTGTAACGCTCTTAACCATGATGGCTCGCCGGACGTGGCGGGACTGAGCGGAGCGGCAGGCCCGTGGCGGACGAGCGGCGAACATCCGGACAGGCCGGTCCCGGCATCCCGGCCCTGATGCTGGCGGCCTCCCTGCTCGGCGCGGGCCCGGTCGCGGCGCAAGGACTCGGCCCGAATGCGGCACCGGGCCAGGACCTCGGCCAGGGGATGAATCTCGGCCAGGGGACGAGCCTCGGTCAGGGGCCGGGGGATCCGTTCCTGGCCGGCCCGCTCCCGGGCGGTCAGGATCCCGGCACCTTCGCGCTCCGGGCCACCAACCCGGCGCTTCAGGGCGGCCTAGCCCGCGGCGTCGGCCGGCCGGGCGCGGGCGCCCGCTCCGGTGCAAGGCCGCGCACCCTACCCCAGCGGCGCACGCGCCCGCCCACCACCGCGATCACCCGCCAGACGACCCAGCAGGGCACGGCGGAGGATGCGCGCCTGCGCCCGACCGTGCAGATCCCGGTCTCGGGACTCCCCGACCTCGCCGGCGCGGTGCCGCTGCTGCGCCGGCGCACCCTCGATCCCCTCGACCCCTACGGGCCGCTCGGCATCCGGGTCGGCAGCCTCACCCTGTTCCCGGCCCTGCAGCAGAGCGTCGGCTATGATTCGAACCCCGACCGCTCGATCTATCGCCGCGGCTCGATGGCGCTGCGCAGCCAGGGCGAACTGCGCGTCGAGAGCGACTGGTCGTCCCACTCGCTCACCGGCGAGGCGCGCTTCGGCTACTTCAACTATCCGGACAACCGCAACGCCAACCGGCCGGACGGCGACGGGGCGATGCGGCTGCGCCTCGACGTCGCCCGCGACACCAAGGTCGACGTCGAGGGCCGCTACGCGATCTCGACCCAGCGCGCCGGCAGCCCGGACCTGAACGCCCAGGTCCGCGACCGGCCCCTCGTCGCCGCCTATGGCGGTACCGTCGGGGTCACGCAGAACTTCAACCGGCTGCAGGTGACGGTGGCGGGCCTGATCGACCGCCAGACCTTCGAGAACGCCCAGCTCGCCGACGGGACCTTCCTGCGCCAGGACGACCGCAACGCCAACCAGCTCGGCCTGCGCCTGCGCACCGGCTACGAGATCCGCCCCGGCTTCACCCCCTTCGTCGACACCCTGGTCGACACCAGGATCCACGATTTCGCGGTCGACCAGTCAGGCCTGCGGCGCGATTCCGACGGCGTGACTGTGCGCGCCGGGTCGAGCTTCGAGTTCAGCCGGCTGCTCGCCGGCGAGGTCTCCGCCGGCTACCTGTCGCGTCACTACGCCGACAGCCGCCTGCGCGACGTGACCGGCCCGGTGATCGACGGCTCGGTGACCTGGGCGGCGACCGCCCTCACCTCGCTGCGGGTCGGCGCCTCGACCGGCGTGCTCGAGACCATCGTGCCGGGGGCGAGCGGGATCCTCACCCGCACCGCCGTCGCCGAGATCACCCACGACCTGCGCCGCAACTTGCGCTTGACGCTGACCGGCACCCTGATCAGCAACGACTACCAGGGCACCAGCATCCGCGAGCAGGGCTACAGCGCCGGTGTCCGGCTCGATTACCGCCTCAACCGCTGGCTCGGCATCCGGGCGAGCTACGCCCGGGAGTTGCTGCGCAGCACGGCGATCGGGTCGAGCTATCATTCGGACACGTATCTGGTCGGGGTGCGGGTCAACCCGTAACCGACCTCTCCCTGCGACACGCGCGCCGCGCAACCCGGACCACCCTCCCCCGGTTCTATCCGGAGGCCTCGACCCGGAGGGAGGACGTGTCCGCGCGATGACGAGAGCGTTCCGGCCCGAGCGCATCTTCCTGGTCACCAGCCTGGTGCTGACCATCGCGGCGGCGGTGGCGCTCTACGTGCTGCAGGCGACCACGCTCACCATCGCGGTGGCGCCCCGGGACGGGACCGAGCCGGCGCTGATCCGCGCCTATGCGGAGGCCCTGAAGAGCACCCAGAAGGGGGTGCGCCTGCGCATTCTGCCCTTCGACGACGTGCGCGAGAGCGCCAAGGCGCTCGAACAAGGCAAGGCCGATCTCGCCGTGGTGCGTCCGGATGTCGACCTGCCGGCGAACGGCCTGACCCTCGCGATCCTGCGCGATCAGGCGATGCTGATCGCCTCGCCGGCGCCGTCGGGCATCACCACCTTCCCGGACCTCGCCCGCAAGCGCCTCGGCATCGTGGCTCACCGCGACGCCGATCTGTGGCTGTTGAAGAGCCTGATGGGCTATTACGGCCTCACCTTGCAGGAGGGCGGGTCCGGCCCGATTCCGGCCGGTCAGGTGCGGCTGGTGCCTCTGGCGGAAGAAGACCTCGCCGGCGCCTTCGCGGAGAAGCGCATCGACGCGGTGGTGGCGGTGATCGCGCCGGCCGCCCCGATGGCGTTGCGCCTCGTCGCCACGGTCCAGGCGGCGAGCCGGACCCGCAAGGTCGCGTTCGTCGGCGTCGAGGACGGACCGGCGATCATCGAGCGGCTGCCCCGGCTCCAGGCGGTGACGGTGCCGGCCGGCCTGTTCGGCGGCAGCCCGAAGGTGCCGGAGGAGGAGGTGAAGACGGTCGGCGCCTCGTACCGGCTGATGGCCCGGGCCACGATGAGCCGCACCGTGGCGGCGGACGTGACCCAGCACCTGTTCGAATTGCGCTCGCGGCTCTCCGACGCGACGCCGGCGGCCGATTACGTCGCCGCCCCGGCCTACGAGACCACCGCCGAGGCGACGAGCGCGCGGCTGCCGATCCATCCCGGCGCGATCGACTATTACGAGCGCGAGCAGCAGGGCTTCATCGAGCGCTACGGCGACTGGATCTACCTGCTGGCGGTGCTCGGCGGCGGTTTCGGCTCGGCGCTCGCCTGGCTGCGCCAGCGCCTGCGCCGCCTGCGGCGCGAGCGGATCGACGTGGTGATGGACCGCCTGCTCGAGATCCTGGCCGAGGCCCGCCGGGCCGATCCGGCCGGGCTCGACGCCCTGACCGGCGAGGTCGACACCCTGGCGGCGGACGTGGTCCGCTACACCCGCGAGCGCGAGACCGACACCCGCACCATGGCGGCGGTCATGATCGCGATCGAGACCGCCCGCTCCACCATCGCCGATTGCCGCCGCATGGCCGGCCAAGCGGTGCCGCCGCGGCCCGCCTTCCGGCTCAGCGCGGCGGAGTAGGTCCCTTACCGCACCATCGCGAGGGGGGCGCCGGATTTCGACAGCGCGCCGTCCATGGCGCCGCCGGCCGGGCGCAGGCGCGCCGCGACCGTGCCGCCGGGCTGGTAGAGGTAGACCTCGCCGTCGCGATAGTCCCAGGCGGTGACCTTGGCGAGGTCCTTGTTGGCGCAGCCGGTGGACGAGGCCTTGTAGAGGTCGAGGGCCGGGGTGCTGGCGAGGTTGACCCGGCAGCTCGCGCCGGTGGCGTCCTTGGCGGTCCAGCCGCCGACGACGCCCGAGCGCCCGCCGCTCGACACCACGGGAGGCGGCGGCGGGGAAGCGATGGCGGCCTGCTGCTGCACCGGCGGGGGGCTCGCCTCCGCCACGATCGGACCGCCGGGATTGGCGACGACCGGGCCGGGAGGCGCGGCCGCGGCGCCGGGCGGCGGGGCCAGGGGCGCCGAGGTCACCGGGCCCGAGGACAGGCCGGGGCCGAGATCCGGCTCCTCCGGCGGCAGCGGCCGGGCCGCCCGCGGCGCCGGGCGCGCGGAGGCGCCGATTCCCCCGGTGTCGAAGCGCGACGAGGAGCAGGCGCCGGCGCTCGCGGCGAGAGCCAGGGCGGCGACGGTGCAGAGAATCTGACGCGGCATCGAGGGGTCCTGCGGCAATCCGGGTCTGGCCGGCGGCGGCCGTTCTTCGGGGATCGGTTGTGCCCGGCAAATACGATCCCGGGAGGGCACGTGCAGGGGTTTCCCCAACGACAAAAGCGCCCGAAGGCGCCTTTTCGAGAGGGTGTGGCCGACAGGACCCAGTCGGCCGCACCGGATGCATGCTGGGTCCGGTCAGACCTCGCGCGCCACCATCATCTTCTTGATCTCGGCGATGGCCTTGGCCGGGTTCAGGCCCTTCGGGCAGGTATTGGCGCAATTCATGATAGTGTGGCAGCGATAGAGCCGGAACGGGTCGTGCAGCCCGTCGAGGCGCTCGCCGGTATTCTCGTCGCGGCTGTCGATCAGCCAGCGATAGGCCTGGAGCAGGGCCGCCGGGCCGAGGAAGCGGTCGCCGTTCCACCAGTAGCTCGGGCACGAGGTGGTGCAGCAGGCGCACAGGATGCACTCGTAGAGCCCGTCGAGCCGCGCGCGGTCCTCGGGGGTCTGGCGCCACTCCTTCTCGGGCGACGGGGTCTCGGTCTGCAACCAGGGCTCAATCGCAGCGTGCTGGGCGAAGAACGAGGTCAGGTCGGGGACCAGATCCTTCAGCACCGGCATGTGCGGTAGCGGATAGATCTTGACTTGGCTCGACTTGCAGTCGTCGATGCCGAGCGTACAGGCCAGCGTGTTCTGCCCCATGATGTTCATGGCGCAGGAGCCGCAGATGCCTTCGCGGCAGGAACGCCGGAAGGTCAGGGTCGCGTCGACCTTGTTCTTGATCCACAGCAGCGCGTCGAGGACCATCGGGCCGCAATCGTCGCGGTCGACGTAGTAGGTGTCGATCCGCGGGTTGGCGCCGTCGTCCTGGTTCCAGCGGTAGATCCGGAACTCCTGGACGTTCTTGGCCCCGGCCGGCTTCGGCCAGGTCTTGCCCTCGGTGTACTGGGAGCCTTTGGGGAGGTTGAATTGGGCCATCAGAGTTCTCGATTTTTCGAGTGAAGTTGTATGTCGTCTTTCAGGCGGTGCAGCCCTGAGCGCAGATCCGACAGCAGGGAGATGATGTAGGGACGGTGGTCGGTGGACGAGGCGCCGAGCATCGTTTCGGCTCGGGCCTGAAGTCCCGGCCAATCCGTTCCTTCGTGCCCGCGCCCGAGCCAGCAGAGCGCAACGAGGTCCCGCATCTGATCACGCGAGAGCGTACCGATTGCTCTCATGAGGCGAACATATACCGGCGATTCGAATGCTGACGCGTAAACCTCAGATGGTACGAACCGAAATGCCGTCGATGGTGGGACGGCTTGTTCCTGGATGAACGCGAAGGTCCGGCTGAGACGATCGTGCAGAGCCATCATCGCTACGGCTTGGGAGTCGGATATTGCAGTTTGCGGCCTATCCTCGGCAAGGCGGAGGGTATCATCCAGACTGATGACGAGGTGAGACAAACCTCGGCTCTCTACCCGCTGCATCATCTTTTCGTCGGCGGTCACGAGCCGCACGCCATTCTGCTCCGCACAGGCAAGGAAGACGCAGTCATAGACCGGGTGATTGATCTCGACCGAAATCTGCAAAGCCCGTTCGAACAGCAGGAGCGCCGGGATCACGGACGAGAGGAAGCCGGGCAGTTGCCTGCAAGCCGCTTCGGCCTGTTCGATCGACGCCTCTCCCGCCTTGATCTTCTTGCGAAGGACGTTCGCGAACTCGGCGAACAGTAGATCGGGCGCGAGAAACTCGGCATCCGAGTCCAAGAGGTCGAGTGCGACTTGATGCCCGACCTCAGGCGAGACCCACTTGATCGCGACCGACGTATCGACGACCAACCTCATCGGTCGCGGTCTTCCCGAACCAGCAGTGCGCTATCAGTCTGGTTGACGCCGCGCGGTGCGAGCGCGGCGATCTGCCGAGCCGCTTCTGCGCGGCTGCGTGGCCGCGCTGCGGTGGTGCTGAGTGCTTCACGCAGCAGCATCAACACCTCGTGCTCGACCGAATGGCCATGCCTTTGCGCCAGCGACGCGATCTGCTCCACAGTCTCGTCGTCGACGTTCCTGATCGTCAGATCGCGCATCGCTTCAGCTCCTCAGTACACGCGCGCCTTCGGCTCGATATACGCGATGTCGTTCGACATCGTGTAGGTGTGGACCGGCCGGTAATCGATCGCGACCTTGCGGGCGTCGGGGTCGAGCCAGGCGAGCGTGTGCTTCATCCACTGCTTGTCGTCGCGGTCCGGGAAGTCCTCGCGGGCGTGCGCCCCGCGCGACTCGGTCCGGTTGGCGGCGGATTCCATGGTGACGACGGCCTGGCCGATCAGGTTGTCGAATTCCAGGGTCTCCAGCAGGTCGGTGTTCCAGACCAGCGAGCGGTCGGTCACCTTCACGTCCTCGGCGCCGGCCCAGACCTTGTGGATCAGGCCCTTGCCCTCCTCCAGCACCTCGCCGGTGCGGAACACGGCGCAGTTGTTCTGCATCGTCTTCTGCATTTCGAGGCGCAGCTCCGCCGTCGGCGTGCCGCCATTGGCGTAGCGGAAGCGGTCGAGGCGGGAGAGCGCCTTATCGGCGGAATCCTTCGGCAGCTCCGGCAGGCGGCCGCCCTTCTCTACCGTCTCGGCGCAGCGCAGGCCGGCGGCGCGGCCGAACACCACGAGGTCGATGAGCGAGTTCGAGCCCAGCCGGTTAGCGCCGTGGACGGAGACGCAGGCCGCCTCGCCGATCGCCATCAGGCCCGGCACCACGTGGTCGGGGTTGCCGTCCTTCAGGGTCAGCACCTCGCCGTGGAAGTTCGTCGGGATGCCGCCCATGTTGTAGTGGACGGTCGGGATGACCGGGATCGGCTCCTTGGTCACGTCGACGCCGGCGAAGATCTTCGCGCTCTCCGAGATGCCGGGCAGGCGCTCGTGCAGGATCTTCGGGTCGAGGTGGTCGAGGTGGAGGAAGATGTGGTCCTTGTTCTTGCCGACGCCGCGGCCGGCGCGGATCTCCATGGTCATGGAGCGCGAGACCACGTCGCGCGAGGCGAGGTCCTTGGCCGAGGGGGCGTAGCGCTCCATGAAGCGCTCACCCTCGGAATTCGTCAGGTAGCCGCCCTCGCCGCGCGAGCCCTCGGTGATGAGGCAGCCGGCGCCGTAGATGCCGGTCGGGTGGAACTGGACGAACTCCATGTCCTCAAGCGCGAGGCCCGCCCGCAGCACCATCGCGTTGCCGTCACCGGTGCAGGTATGGGCCGAGGTCGCCGAGAAATAGGCGCGGCCGTAGCCGCCGGTGGCGAGCACCGTCGTGGCGGCGCGGAAGCGGTGGATCTCGCCGGTCGCCTGGTCGATGGCGATCACGCCGCGGCAGCGCCCCTCCTCGTCCATGATCAGGTCGAGGGCGAAGTACTCGATGAAGAAGTTGGTCTGCGCCTTCACGGCCTGGCCGTAGAGGGTGTGCAGCATGGCGTGGCCGGTGCGGTCGGCCGCCGCGCAGGTGCGCTGGGCGGTGCCCTTGCCGTAATCGGTGGTCATGCCGCCGAACGGGCGCTGGTAGATCTTGCCCTCGGCGGTGCGCGAGAACGGCACGCCCCAATGCTCGAGCTCGTAGACCGCGGCCGGCGCGTTGCGCACGAGGTACTCGATCGCGTCCTGGTCGCCGAGCCAGTCCGACCCCTTCACGGTGTCGTACATGTGCCAGCGCCAGTCGTCCGGGCCCATGTTGCCGAGCGAGGCCGAGATGCCGCCCTGCGCCGCCACGGTGTGCGAGCGGGTCGGGAAGACCTTGGTGATGCAGGCGGTGCGAAGCCCGGCCTGCGAGCAGCCGACGGTGGCGCGCAGGCCGGCGCCGCCGGCGCCGACGATGACGACGTCGAAGCTGTGGTCGATGATGGTGTACGCCTTGCCGTTCTGGGCCGGCGCGGCGGAAGCGGTGGAGGCCATGGGCGAGGTTCCCGTTCTGGCGTTACGCAGTCTGTCGTTACGCGAAGGCCCGCAGGCTCACGCGCACGATGGCGTAGAGGCAGGCGACCGCGACGACGACGCAGTAGAAGTTGTTGGCGATCACCGCGGCGATGCGCAGACCCTTGTCGTGGACGTAGTCCTCGATGACGATCTGCAAGCCCATCCGCATGTGGTTGGTGACCGAGAGGACGCCAAGGATCAGCAGGATCGCCACCAGCGGGTGCGACACCAGGGCGGCCGCCTCCGGATAAGGCCGGCCGGCCATCAGGGCGACGATCACCACGAAGGCGAGGACGAGGGGCACGTTGGAGACCGCGGTGACGCGGTGCATCCACCACTCGCGGGTGCCGTGATGGGCGGCACCGAGGCCGCTGACGCGGGCGCGCGGCGTGCGGATCGAGGGACGGATCTCGGGGCGGTTGTCGGCCATGTGTCGTCCTCTCCTCAGCGCGCCACGAGGGCGACGATCCAGATCAGCACCGTCAGGGCGGTCGAGCCGATCAGGGTGAAGCGGGCCATCGCGATGCGGGTGCCGGGCTCCATGCCACGGCCGAAGTCCCAAACGAGGTGGCGGATGCCGCCGAGCATGTGGTGCAGCAGGATCCAGGTATAGACGAACAGGATCAGCCGCCCGAGGATCGAGCCGAAGAACCACGCCACCGGGCCGTAGGCGCCGGGACCAGCAGCGAGCGCGACCAGCCAGAGGGCGAGCAGCGCGGTGCCGCCGTAGAGCGCGACGCCGGTGATGCGGTGGGCCACCGACATCGCCATGGTCCAGGTCCAGCGGTAGATCTGGAGATGGGGCGAGAGCGGTCGCACGACCGGTCTGCCGGCGGGGTTCGTAGGCCTTGCGGTGTCCGCCATCGTGATCCTCGAGAAGTCCTGGTCTGTACCGGCTCTAAAGTGGGTCACCTACCGGCTCCGCCGCGCGAGCGCAACGTGGCCGCAAGGCGGGCCGGGTGACAGATCCATCCGCCTGTCTCCCTGGAACGCGTCCAATTCGCAATGCGGTTCTCGTTGACCCAGGCTTCGTCGTCCGCGAAGGCTGGACGCGCCCCTGGTCATCGTGGGCCGGCGCGATCTACCTTCGCGGCCGGCGAAACGATCGCCCGGGGACGGGCCGTCGCCCGGGAGGCGCCGCCATGCATTTCGATCTCGTCGACCTCAGCCTGTTCCGCCACGTCGTCGAGGCGGGCTCGATCACCCACGGGGCGAACCGCGCCAACCTGGCGCTCGCCGCGGCGAGCCACCGCATCCGCAGCATGGAGGCCTCGCTCGGCGCCGCCCTCCTCACGCGGGCGCGGCTCGGCGTCACGCCGACCCCGGCCGGGCGCACGCTGCTCGCGCATGCCCGCCAGATCCTCGGCAATGTCGAGCGGCTGCAGGGGGATCTCGCCGCCTTCGCGGGCGGCGCGGCGGGGCAGATCCGGGTCTTATCGAACACCAATGCGCTGACCGAATTCCTGCCCGAGGTGCTCTCGGCCTATCTCGCCCTGCATCCGGGGGTGAGCGTCGACATCGAGGAGCGGCTGTCGGACGAGATCGTCGGCCTCGTCGCCGAGGGCGCGGCGGATCTCGGCCTCGTCGCCGGCACGGTCGAGACCGGCAGCCTCGAGACCCACCCGTTTCGCCGCGACCGTTTCGTGCTGGTGGTGGCGGAGGGCCATCCCCTCGCCGGGCGGGCCTCGGTCCCCTTCGCCGAGGTGCTGGGCCACGACCTCGTCGGGCTCGACCGGGCGAGCGCCCTCACCCGCTTCCTCGCCGGCAAGGCCGGGCGCAGCGGCCAGCCCCTGCGCCTGCGGGTGCAGCTGCGCGGCTTCGACGCGGTGTGCCGCCTCGTCGAGTGCGGCGTCGGCCTCGGCATCGTGCCGGAGACGACCGCGCGCCGGGCCGCCCGCACCATGGGCATCGCCATCGTGGCCCTGGAGGACCCTTGGGCGGTGCGCGACCTGACGATCTGCCTGCGCGACCTCGCCGCCCTGCCCCCCTTTGCCCAGGACTTCGTCGCCCATCTGCGGGCGCCGCAGGAGTGAGAGCGCGCGGGGCCGGGAATGCGTGTGGGAACGCGATCCTCGAGGACCTGCACACCCGGCCCTTCCTCGGGTAAGACTGCCTCGGGTAAGACGGTGTCATCCGACGGCGACAGACGAGGCGACGACCCCACCCCATGCAGGATTCCGATCACCCGCGCGAGCCCGCCGCCCTGGTCGATGCCGAGGCGCATTCCGCCGGCTTCCGGCAGGTGCGCGAGGCGCGCCGGCTCGAACTGGTGGAGGATTACGTCGAGCTGATCGCCGACCTCATCGGCGACGGCGGCGAGGCGCGCCAGGTCGACATCGCGGCCCGCCTCGGCGTGGCCCAGCCGACGGTGGCCAAGATGCTCAAGCGACTGGCCGAGGACGGCCTGGTGCAGCAGCGCCCCTATCGCGGCGTCTTCCTCACCGAGGCCGGCCGGGCGCTGGCCGCGGAGGCGCGGGAGCGCCACCGCATCGTCGAATCGTTCCTGCTCGCCCTCGGCGTCAGCCCCGACGTGGCGCGCTGCGACGCCGAGGGCATCGAGCACCATGTCAGCCGCGAGACGCTGGAGGCGTTCCGCCGCTTCACCGCCGCCCGGACCGACGCCTGAGCGCGGCTCTCCGGCGTCGGTCAGGCCGCCCGGACGCTCCTGAGGAAGGCGTCGGTCTGCGCGCTCAGCTCGCGGGAGCGGTCCGAGACCTCGGACGAGGCGCCGATCACCCGCGCGGCGTTGTGGCCGGTCTCCTCGGCGGAGGCCGAGACGCTCGCGGTGCCGCTCATCACGTCGCCGGCCCCGGTCGCGGCCTGGGAGACGTTGCGGACGATCTCCTGGGTCGCGGCGTTCTGCTCCTCGACCGCGGCGGCGATCGCCGTCGTCACGGAGCTGATCTCGCGGATCCGCGCGCCGAAGCCGCCGATCGCCGAGACCGCCTGGGCGGTCGAGTCCTGGATCCGGGCGATCTGCGAGGAGATCTCGTCGGTGGCCTTGGCGGTCTGGTTGGCGAGTTCCTTGACCTCCGCGGCGACGACCGCGAAGCCCCGTCCCGCCTCGCCGGCGCGCGCCGCCTCGATCGTGGCGTTGAGCGCGAGCAGGTTGGTCTGCCCGGCGATCGACGAGATCAGGCTCACGACGTCGCCGATCTTGCTCACCGCGCCGCTCAGCTCCTGCACCAGGCGCTGGGTCGCGTCGGCCTCGACCACCGCGGCTTCCGCGAGGCCGGCCGAGCCCTGGACCTGGCGGCCGATCTCGTGGACCGAGCTGCCGAGCTCCTCGGAGGCCGCCGCGACGGTGCCGATATTGGCCGAGGTCTGCCGGGCGGAGCCCGCCACCTCGCTCGAGCGGGCGCTGGTCTGGTCGGCGGTGCCGGCCATCGCGGCGGCGGCCGACTGCATCTCCGTGGCGGCGCCGGTCAGGCGCGAGAACAAGGCCGAAGAATCCTGGGCGAAGGCCGCGACCAGCGCCTCGAACCGCTGGGTGCGCGCCTCGTCGGCGGCCCTGGCCTCCATCTCGGCGTGGATGTCGACGAGCGAGCCGCAGATCCGCAGCGGGACGCCGTGCGCGTCGTAGGACGCGCCGCCGGTGGCGCGGAACCAGCGCGGCGTCCCGTCCGGCATCACGATCCGGTACTTGACGTCGTAGGCGCCCTGGTTCGCCACGTCCTTGATCGCCGCCGCGAAGGCCGACATGATCCGGTCGACGTCATCGCGAAAAATCCGGCTCGACCACGATTCCAGCTTGTCCGGATAGGCCTCGACCGAGGGGTAGCCGACGATGCGGCGGAATTCCGGCGTCCAGGTCACCTGGGTCTTCGGATGCGCGAGGTCACCCCGATACGGGACGACCTCCCACAAGCCCACCCCGGCGCGCGTCGCGAGCAGGTTGAGAAAGCCGTCTTTGCGTGCGAAGCGCTTCAGCATCGGGAAATCAGTCCGGTTCGTCCTCCGCTGTCAGTACAAGCGAGCCGTGAATTAAGTCTTACGCAACGGCGACCGCGAGCCGGAGACGGCCATCGGCGCAAGGTCTTGCGCCGATGGCGAGCCAGGAGGCGCCCGGCCGGCGCCGATCCTCAGCGCGGCATCAGCACCCAGTAATCGAGGTCGAGGATCACCGCCGGGTCGGTCGCCTCGCCGGCCTTGTCGGGATGGGCGGTGCAGGGCTGGTTCTTGGTCGCGATCGTGCGCAGGCGAAGCGCCCCGACATCCCGGCGCCCGGGCAGCTCGGCGGTCGCCAGAACCTCGCTCCAGGCATAGACCGTGTCGCCGGCGAACAGCGGTGCGACGTGGCGCCCGGCATTGATGCCGGCGATCGAGAAAGCGTTGCCGAGCCCGTTGAAGCTGAGAGCCCGGGCGAGCGAAATGACGTGGCCGCCATAGATCAGCCGCTTGCCGAAGCGGGTGTCCTTGGCGGCGTAGCCGTCGAAATGGACCTTCGCTGTGTTCTGGAACAACCGGGTGGCGATCTGGTGCTCGGCCTCCTCGACGGTCATGCCGTCGACGTGGTCGATGCGCTCGCCCACCTCATAATCACCGAAGCGGTGCGGGCTGCCGGCGAGGCCGAGATCGTAGGCGTCCGGCTTCAGGGACGGCAGGGCGGCGGCCAGGTCCTCGGGCGCCACCGCCTTGGCGAGGCTCGGCACCGCCTCTTCGGCGATCTTCGCCTCGGGGTCGCGCTTGCGCACCAGCACCCACCGGCAATAGCTCAGCACCGCCTCGCCCTGTGCGTCGTATCCGGTGGAGCGGACATAGACCACGCCGGTCTGGCGGTTCGAGCTCTCCTTGAGGCCGATCACCTCCGAGACCGCGTTCAGGGTCTCGCCCGGATAGACCGGGCGCAGGAAGCGTCCCTCCGCGTAGCCGAGATTGGCGACCGCGTTGAGCGAGATGTCCGGCACCGTCTTGCCGAACACGACGTGGAACACCAGCAGGTCGTCGAGGGGCGCCCGGGCGTAGCCGAAGGCCGCCGCGAAGGCGTCGGAGGATTGCACCGCGAAGCGCGGGCCGTAGAGCGCGGTGTAGAGCGCCACGTCGCCGGTGGTGACCGTCCGCGGCGTGGCATGGCGGATGGTCTCCCCGAGGCGGAAATCCTCGAAGAAACGGCCCGGATTGGTCTTCATCGTCGCCCCTTGCGAGAGTCCGGAGCACTACCCGATCGCGTTGCAATCGGGCAGTGCTCTAGGTCATTGATTTTGCCGCATTTTCTTCGACGAACCGGTATCCACTTCGTCGGAAAATGCTCTATCTCGTGCGAGAGCCTGCCGGGCGTGGGGCCCGGCAGGCTCTGGGTGGTTTCGGGCCGCTCGGACAGGCGGGCCTCTCCCGGCGATTTGAGGGTCAGGCCCGCCCTATGGTCAAGCCCCGCCGGTCAGGCTCTGCAGCCGCTCCGCCAGGGCCGGCCCGTCGCCGGCGACGCGAAACAGCTTGATGCGCGCGGTGGCCCCGGTGGCGAGGGTCACCGCGGAGGCCGGCAGGCCGAGGGCGCGCCGCAGCACGTCCCGGATCGCCGCGTTGGCGGCGCCGTCCTCCGGCGCCGCCCGTACCCGGACCTTCAGCACCGCGGTGCCGTCGTCCCGGGTCTCGACGCCGTCGAGGGCGTCGCGCCCGCCCCGCGGGGTGGCCCGGATCCGGACCTCGATCCCCTCCGGGGTGACCCGCCAGGGCGGGGGCCGGCTTGGGAGCACGGTCTCAGACCATGCCGGAGAGGAGCTCGAACATCAGGTTGCGCAGGAAGAACAGGCCGAGGACCAGGATGATCGGAGAGATGTCGATGCCGCCGAGATTCGGCAGGATCCGCCGGATCGGCCGCAGGGCCGGCTCGGTCACGCGGAACAGGAACTCCCCGATCTGCGACACGATCGGGTTGCGCACGTTGACCACGTTGAAGGCCACGAGCCAGCTCAGCACGGCGCTGGCGATGAGCAGGTACACGTAGAGCGTGATGATGTTGTCGATGAGCCAGAGAATCGAGCGCATGCGCGGTCCGTGCGAGCCCGGGGCACCCGCGCGCAATCGCATCGCGGCGGGCCCACCAAGGGAATTGACAGGCTGAGAAGGGCCGGCCTACAAGGCACCCGCCTCGGACGGGGCTGTAGCTCAGATGGGAGAGCGCCGCAATCGCACTGCGGAGGTCAGGGGTTCGAATCCCCTCAGCTCCACCAGGCCTGCCCTTCGTGATTAACGCAGGGTTGGCAAGGTGGCAGGCAGGTGGTACGGAGCCACCGGGTAGTGACATCGCCTCGGCGATACGACATATACCCGCTTACGGCGGGGCTGTAGCTCAGATGGGAGAGCGCCGCAATCGCACTGCGGAGGTCAGGGGTTCGAATCCCCTCAGCTCCACCAAACCTCTGTTTGGTTGGATGTCTTCGATGAAGGCGTGAGACCGGGATCGGCGGTGGCCGGTGCCCGGTTTTGCCGCGTCTCGTACGCGTCGAGCGTGTCGTTCGACATCTGGACCAGATGCGGCTGCGGTCCGCACAATTTTCCGGTGAGCGGACGAGGGCGGATATTCCCCGGACAGCCCTGCCCCCGCGAAGAGCGGGACGGAGGCGATTACCCCTCCCCCACGAAAAAACCCGCCCGCCACGCTCGAACCACCGCACCGGCGAGGCGTTGGTCGGCGATTCCAATACCCATACTGAGTATGATCATCTCAGGTGGCGTCAGCGGCGTACCGCGCCCGGGATCACCCCGACGAACGGTCAGGAGACCCCGATGTACTACCACGACAAGCGTCTGCAATATCCGGTGAAGGTGGAGAAGCCCGATCCCCTGTTCGCCCGCCAGCTCCAGCAGGCGATCGGCGGCATCGAGGGCGAGATCCGCGTCTGCCTGCAGTACTTCTTCCAGGCCTGGGGCGCCCGCGGGCCGAGCACGAAGTACCGCGACGTGCTGCTCAACACCGCCACGGAGGAGATCAGCCACATCGAGATGCTGTCGACGGCGGTGGCCCTCAACCTCGAGGACGCGCCGGCGACGCTTCAGGAGACCTCCGCCCAGGCCAACCCGATCGTCGGCGCGGTGATGGGCGGCGAGCGCCCGCGCCACGTCGTCGAGGGCATGCTCCAGCGCCATCTGCTCTCCACCGGCATGGCGGCCCTGCCGGTCGATTGCGACGGCGCCCCGTTCGACTGCTCGCACGTCTATGCCAGCGGCAACCTCGTCGGCGACATGTTCTGCAACGTGGCGGCGGAGGCGACCGGCCGGATCCTGGCGGTGCGGCTCTACAACTCCACCCACGACAAGGGCATGCAGGACATGCTCAGCTTCCTGATCGCCCGCGATACGATGCACCAGCAGCAATGGCTGGCAATCATCGAGGACATGGGCGGCCTGAAGGAGGGGCTGCCGGTGCCCAACAGCTTCGACCAGTCGAAGGAGGCGCAGGAGTTCAGCTACATGTTCATGGGCACCGAGCGCAACGGGACCCCGGTTCCGCCGGGCCGGTACTCGGAGGGCCCGTCGATCGACGGCAAGGGCCAGTTCTACTTCCGGGCCTTCGAGCCCCTCGGCGAGGAACCGGTGCTCGGGCCGGCCCGGCCGGATTCCGCCGCGCAGAAGGAGCAGATGACCTCGGCTCCGGTCACCAACAGCAAGACCTAAGCACGCAAGACCTAGGCCATCAGGCGCGAGGGCGCGCGGGCCGGGCGCCAAGATTGAGCTTGACCTGTGCGCCCATGATGTAAGATCGGTTGCCGTTCCTCAGGGACAGGGCGGCAATCGATCACCAGACCCGACGTCGCCCGGGCCGCCCGCGCCCCCGGACGAGGCGGACCCACGGTCGGGGAAGGCACATCATGGATTACCAGTACGTCGACGGGCGCCTCCAGATCCGCCGCACCGAGGAGGAGAAAAAGCCTATCCTCCAGCGCCTCAAGCGCATCGAGGGCCAGGTGCGCGGCCTCCAGGCCATGGTGCAGGAGGACCGCTACTGCCTCGACGAGGTGCAGCAGATGAACGCCATCACGGCGGCGGTGCGCGAGGCGGTGCTCCAGCTCATCAGCACCCACCTCGACGCCTCGGTCGACTACGCGGTCCGCGCCCAGGACCAGGACGGCGCCATCGAGGAGATGGTACGGGTCCTGCGCGCCGCGCTGCGACAGACCTGAGGTCCGGCGGGGCCGACCCGCGCTGTCCGGTCGCCCTGGCGGCCCGGGAGCCCGGGCTTATCTAAGGCTCGAATTCCGGCGCGTGAGACCGTTGCGCGCGAACTCGAAACGAGCCTCATCCCGCATGTCCGCCTCCGACAGCGAAGCCAATCGCTTCTCCGCCCGCGCCGCCCGCTACGCGAAGGTCGGCGCCAATGTGGGCGGCGTCGCCGCCCGGATGGCCGGCGCGCGTCTCCTCGGCCGCAAGGGCGAGGACGTGACGAGCGCCGCCGCCCTCGCCCAGGCGCTGGGCGGCCTGAAAGGGCCGATCATGAAGGTGGCGCAGCTGCTCGCCACCGTGCCGGACCTGCTGCCGCCCGAATACGCCGCGGAGCTGCAGAAGCTGCAATCCGAGGCGCCGCCGATGGGCGCGGCCTTCGTCAAGCGCCGCATGGCGGCCGAGCTCGGGCCCCAGTGGCAGAGCCGCTTCGGCCAGTTCTCGCTGCGCCCGGCAGCCGCCGCCTCCCTCGGCCAGGTCCACCGGGCCGAGAGCCTGGACGGCACGGCGCTCGCCTGCAAGCTGCAGTATCCGGACATGCAATCCGCCGTCGAGGCGGACCTGAAGCAGCTCGAACTCGCCTTCGCGCTGCACCGGCGCATCAGCTCGGTCATCGACACCCGCGAGATCGGCAAGGAGATCGGCGACCGGGTGCGCGAGGAGCTCGACTACACCCGCGAGGCCAAGCACGCCGCCCTCTACGCCGACGTGCTCAAGGGCATCGAGACGGTGCGGGTCCCGGTCGTGTATCCCGACCTCTCGACCAAGCGCCTGCTCACCCAGGGCTGGCTCGAGGGCGAGAAGATCCTGACCTTCACCGACGGCCCGCTGGAGGTGCGCAACCGTCTGGCGCACGCGATGTTCCAGGCCTGGTGGCACCCCTTCAGCAGCGCCGCGGTGATCCACGGCGATCCCCATCTCGGCAACTACACGGTGTTCTCCGAGGGCGGCGAGCCCAAGGGGCACGAACCCATGGGAATCAACCTGCTCGATTACGGCTGCATCCGCATCTTCCATCCCCGGTTCGTCGGCGGCGTGGTCGACCTCTACAAGGGGCTGCTGCACGGCGACGAGGCCCGCATCGTCCACGCCTACGAGAGCTGGGGTTTTCGCAACCTCACCCGGGAGCTCGTCGACATCCTCAACATCTGGGCCCGCTTCATCTACGGGCCGCTGCTCGAGGACCGGGTCCGCACGGTGGCGGACGGCGTCAAGCCGGGCGAGTACGGCCGGCGCCAGGCCTTCGAGGTCCACCGCGCCCTCAAGGAGCGCGGTCCGGTGACGGTGCCGCGGGAATTCGTGTTCATGGACCGGGCGGCGGTGGGCCTCGGCGCGGTGTTCCTGCACCTGCGTTCGGAGTTGAACTACCACCGCCTGTTCGAGGCCCAGATCGACCGCTTCTCCCTCGACGACCTCGCCGCCCGCCAGCACGCGGCGCTGGAGAAGGCCGGCCTGCCGCAACCGGCCTGATCGGCGGGGCACCGGGCCGGCGGTTCGCGACTTTAGACCTGGAAAAAGGTGCGGAATCGCACCGGGACCTTCGGCGAGGACAGGCCTGCGGGCCCGTCTCGGTGCCGAAGACCCGAATATCCACAAGGATTTGCAGCTTGGCCGGCGGGGCCCGCGAGGTTCCGCCGGTCTTGCTGCGGCTGATTGCCGGAGCCTTGAGCATGCGCTAAAGCCCGGCCAACGAGCACAAGACGGGGTCTACCGCATCATGGCCGACATCACACACGCCACCGACTCCGCCTACAGCCCGGAGATGGACGGCCCCTCCCACGAGGCCACCTATCGCGGCTTCGTCACCTTCGTCGAGATCGCCACCGGCGTCGTGATCTGCTGGGTCCTGTCGCTCGCCGTCGGCGGCGTGCGTGAGGCCTGGATCTCGGCCATCGTCGGCGTGGTTTTGGGCGGCGTCGCCGGGGCCATCGGCGCCCTCTCGCCCTCGATCGGCTGGCGCGCCCCCGCCGTGGTGGCTCTGCTGCTCGCCCTGATGCTGGCGTTCTACTGAGGGCGCGGGCGGCCCGTCCGCCCCCTCCCCACCCGCGCGCGATAAATTGCGCGTAACTTAATCGTTAAAAATTCGTAACGGAAGCCGTTCCCTCGGGTGAGGGAACGGCTTTACAGTTGTGGGGCAGGCGTGGCCTTGTACATGCCGCCCTGGAGGGGGGAACGGCGCGCCCGCGCCGTGTATCGACCAAAGGAAGCCTGAATGCGGATCGCGGTCCTATCCGAGACCGATCCGGCGGAGCCGCGGGTCGCGGCAGTCCCGGAAACGGTGAAGAAGTACAAGGCTCTCGGGGCCGAGGTGACGGTGCAGTCCGGGGCGGGGCTCAAAGCCGGCGTGCCGGACGCCGAGTACGAGGCCGCCGGCGCCTCGATCGCAGCCGACGCCAAGGCCGCCGCCGACGGGGCAGATATCGTCCTCAAGGTGCGCCGCCCCGCCGAGGACGAGTTGCCCGCCCTCAAGCGCGGCGCGATCGTGATCGCGATCATGGACCCCTACGGCCACGAGGCCGAGGTCAAGGCGATGGCCGATGCCGGCGTCTCGGCGATCGCCATGGAGCTGATGCCCCGCATCACCCGCGCCCAGGTGATGGACGTGCTCTCGAGCCAGGCCAACCTCGCGGGCTACCGCGCGGTGGTCGATGGCGCCGCCGTCTACGGCCGCGCCCTGCCGATGATGATGACCGCGGCCGGCACCGTGCCGGCGGCCCGCATCTTCGTGATGGGCGCCGGCGTCGCCGGGCTGCAGGCCATCGCGACCGCCCGCCGCCTCGGCGCGGTGGTGACCGCCACCGACGTGCGGCCCGCCGCCAAGGAGCAGGTCGAGTCGCTCGGCGCCAAGTTCGTCGCTGTCGAGGACGACGAGTTCAAGCAGGCCGAGACCGCCGGCGGCTACGCCAAGGAGATGTCGGCCGAGTACAAGAAGAAGCAGGCCGAACTGGTGGCGAGCCACATCGCCAAGCAGGACATCGTGGTCACGACCGCGCTGATCCCCGGGCGGCCGGCGCCCAAGCTCGTCACCGCCGACATGGTCTCGGCGATGCGGCCGGGCTCGGTCCTCGTCGATCTCGCGGTCGAGCGCGGCGGCAACGTCGAGGGCGTCAAGGCCGACGAGGTCGTCGAGACGCAGAACGGCGTGAAGATCGTCGGCTACGCCAACGTCCCGGGGCGGCTCGCCGCCACCTCGTCGAGCCTCTACGCCCGCAACCTCTACGCCTTCGTCGAGACGCTCGTCGACAAGGGCTCGAAGGCACTGGCGGTGAAGTGGGACGACGAACTCGTCAAGGCGACCTGCCTGACCCGCGACGGCGCCGTCGTCCACCCGAACTTCCAGCCCAA
Source organism: Methylobacterium sp. EM32 (assembly GCF_040593685.1). Classification (NCBI taxonomy): domain Bacteria; kingdom Pseudomonadati; phylum Pseudomonadota; class Alphaproteobacteria; order Hyphomicrobiales; family Methylobacteriaceae; genus Methylobacterium; species Methylobacterium sp. EM32. The sequence goes on from NZ_JBEXZS010000234.1 coordinate 40,103, forward strand.
GGCGGCCTAAGGCCGCTCGCCCCGCAATCGGAGGAGACTCATGGCTACCCTTCCCCCCGACCAGGCGGCCGAGCAGGCACGCGCCGCCGCGGCCGCCGCCCGCAACGCCGCCGACATCGCCGCCCGCGCCGCCGACCAGGCGGCGATCATCGCCGACAGCGTCGGCCACGGCGTCGCCGCCGCGACTCACGGTGCGATCGATCCGACCGTGTTCCGCCTCGCGATCTTCGTGCTGGCGATCTTCGTCGGCTACTACGTGGTCTGGTCGGTGACCCCGGCCCTCCACACCCCGCTGATGTCCGTGACCAACGCGATCTCCTCGGTGATCGTCGTCGGCGCCATCCTGGCCGTCGGCGTCCCGCTGATCGAGAAGGGCACCGGCTGGGCCCGCTTCTTCGGGTTCATCGGCCTGGTCTTCGCCAGCGTGAACATCTTCGGCGGCTTCCTCGTCACCCAGCGCATGCTCAGCATGTACAAGAAGAAGGCCTGAGGCGATGTCGGAGAACGTCTCCTCGCTCCTCTACCTCGTCTCGGGCGTCCTGTTCATCCTGGCGCTGCGGGGCCTGTCCCACCCGACCACCTCCCGGCAGGGCAACCTGTACGGCATGATCGGCATGGGCATCGCCATCCTGACGACGCTGATCGGCCACGCGCCGTCCGGCGTCGGGGCGTGGTTCCTGGTGCTGCTCGGCCTCGGCATCGGCGGCGGCGCCGGCGCGGTGATCGCCAAGCGCGTGCCGATGACCGCGATGCCGCAGCTCGTGGCGGCCTTCCACTCCCTCGTCGGCCTCGCCGCCGTCGCGGTGGCGGCGGGCGCGCTCTACGCGCCGCAGGCCTTCGGCATCATCGAGAACGGCGCCATCCACAAGCAGTCGCTGTTCGAGATGGGGCTCGGTGTGGCCATCGGCGCCATCACCTTCACCGGCTCGGTGATCGCGTTCCTCAAGCTCGACGGCCGCATGTCGGGCAAGCCGATCATGCTGCCGCAGCGCCACGTCATCAACATCGTGCTGGCCGTGGTGCTGGTCGCGCTGCTGATCGGCTTCATCGGCGGCGGCAGCAAGGTGCTGTTCTGGCTGATCGTGATCCTGTCCTTCGTGCTCGGCGGCCTGCTGATCATCCCGATCGGCGGCGCGGACATGCCGGTCGTGGTCTCGATGCTCAACTCCTACTCGGGCTGGGCGGCCGCGGGCATCGGCTTCACGCTGGGCAACCTCGCGCTGATCATCACCGGCGCGCTGGTCGGCTCCTCGGGCGCGATCCTGTCCTACATCATGTGCCACGCGATGAACCGCTCGTTCATCTCGGTGATCCTCGGCGGCTTCGGTGGCGACGCCGCGGCGGCCGGCGCCGGCGGCGGGCAGGTCGAGACCCGGCCGGTCAAGCAGGGCTCGGCCGACGACGCGGCCTTCATCATGAAGAACGCCGAGAAGGTCATCATCGTGCCGGGCTACGGCATGGCGGTGGCGCAGGCGCAGCACTCGCTCCGCGAGATGGCCGACCAGCTCAAGAAGGCCGGCGTCGACGTTAAGTACGCCATCCACCCGGTGGCGGGCCGCATGCCGGGCCACATGAACGTGCTGCTCGCCGAGGCCAACGTGCCCTACGACGAGGTGCACGAACTGGAGGACATCAACGGCGAGTTCCCGCAGGCCGACGTGGCCTTCGTGATCGGCGCCAACGACGTCACCAACCCGGCCGCCAAGACCGATCCGCAATCGCCGATCTACGGCATGCCGATCCTCGACGTCGAGCGGGCCAAGACCGTGCTGTTCATCAAGCGCGGCATGGGCTCGGGCTATGCCGGCGTCGAGAACGAGGTGTTCTTCCGCGACAACACCATGATGCTGTTCGGCGACGCCAAGAAGGTCGTCGACGAGATCGTCAAGAACTTCTGACGCGTCGGCCCGCGAGGGCTGTGGCAGAGCCGGGGCACTCGCCTCGAATCGGAAAGCGGGGCCTCGTGCCCCGCTTTTCGCGTTTCGGCGACACCCGCTCGTGAACTCACGACCCACTGTCGCCCGGCTGCGGCAGCGCATCCGCGCGAAACCCGCTACACTCCGCTCCGTGTCCACGCTCCTCGACCTGCCCCGCCCCCTCCTCGACGTCCATCGCTCGGCCCTCGGACGGCCCTGGCACGAGCGCTGCGCCTCCGCGCAGGCGCAGGGGCTGGCGGTCGCCATCGCCCAGGGGCACGGCCTGCCCGAGGTGCTGGCCCGCGTGCTCGCCGGGCGCGGCGTCGAGCTCCACGCCGTGCCGGGCTTCCTCGAGCCGCGCCTGCGCGACCTGATGCCCGACCCCGCCGTGCTGGTCGACATGGAGGCGGCGGCCGACCGGCTTGCCGCCGCGATCGCGCGGCGCGAGAAGGTCGCGATCTTCGGCGATTACGACGTCGACGGCGCGGCGAGCGCCGCCCTGCTCGCGAGCGCGCTGCGCGACCTCGGCGTGCCCTACCGCCTCCACATCCCCGACCGGATCACCGAGGGCTACGGCCCGAACGTCGCGGCGGTGCGCATGCTGGCGCAGGAGGGCGCGACGCTCCTCGTCACGGTCGATTGCGGCACCGCCGGGCACGAGCCCCTCGCCGAGGCCGCCCGCCTCGGCATGGACGTGGTGGTGCTCGACCATCACGGCGCGCCGGAAGTGCTCCCGCCGGTCCGCGCGCTCGTCAACCCGAACCGCCTCGACGACCTGTCGGGCCTCGGCCATCTCTGCGCCGCGGGGGTGGTCTTCCTGACGCTGGTGGCGCTCAACCGGCGCCTGCGCCGGGACGGGCTCGCCATCCCCGACCTGATGGCCGGGCTCGACCTCGTGGCGCTCGCCACCGTGGCCGACGTGGTGCCCCTGCACGGCCTCAACCGCGCCTTCGTGCGGCAGGGCCTGGCGGTGATGCGCGGCCGTGGCCGGCGCGGGCTCGCCGCCCTCCTCGACGCGGCCGGCCTCGGCGAGGCGCCGCAGGCCTGGCATCTCGGATTCCTGCTCGGCCCCCGCATCAATGCCGGCGGGCGCATCGGCGACTCGACTTTGGGCGCGCGCCTGCTCCTGTCCGAGGACCCGATCGAGGCCGCCGGCATTGCGGCACAGCTCGACGCGCTCAACCGCGAGCGCCAGGCGATCGAGGCCGCCGCCGTCGCCGAGGCCGAGGCCGCAATGGGGATGCGCCTGGAGCGTGACCCCGACCAGCCGGTCCTCGTCGCCGGCAGCCCGGACTGGCATCCGGGCGTGGTCGGGCTGATCGCGGCGCGGCTGAAGGAGCGCTTCGGCCGCCCGGCCTTCGCCTTCGCGCTGCGCGAGGACGGCACCGCCACCGGATCGGGCCGCTCGATTCCCGGCGCCGATCTCGGCCGGGCGGTGCGGGCCTGCGTCGAGGCGGGCCTCGCGGCGAAGGGCGGCGGCCACGCCATGGCGGCGGGCGTGACGCTCGCCGCCCTCGACCTCGACCGCTTCCGCGAGGCCCTGGCCGGCGACCTCGCCGCCTCGGTGGCCGAGGCGCGCCTCGGCGAAGCCCTGCTCGTCGACGGCCTCGTCTCCGCCGGCGGCGTGCAGCCGGACCTCGCGGATGCCGTCGAGCGGGCGGGCCCCTTCGGCCAGGGCGCGCCGGAACCCGTCTTCGCCCTCGCGCGCCACCGCATCGCCGATGCCCGCGTTGTCGGCACCGGCCACGTCAAGGCGCAGTTGCGCGGCCGGGACGGCGTCGCGGTCGGCGCCATCGCGTTCCGGGCGGCGGAATCGCCGGTCGGGCGCCTGCTCCTGTCCCGCATCGGCCGCGACATCCACGCTGCCGGCACCCTCTCCCGCGACCGCTGGCGCGGCAGCGACCGGGTCGAGCTGCGCCTGAGCGACGTCGCCGAGGCCGATTGAGTGCGCCTCACAAAAACTCCCGCCGCGCTGTCGCTGCCACAGCAAGCCGCGACGGTGATCGGGAGTTTTGTGAGAGACACTGAGCCGGCCAAAGATCCGGTCCGGTATCCGGCTTGACACCCCCCGGCCACCCCACCATAAGGGCCCCGTCGCCGACAGGGCGGCCCCTGCCGGTGACGGCAGCGTGGGGGAATGTCCCGAGCGGCAAAGGGGGCGGACTGTAAATCCGCTGGCTATGCCTTCGTAGGTTCGAGTCCTACTTCCCCCACCACTCTTCTTCGATCCTCTCATCGCCCCACCCGCTCAGCCGAGTGTGGCTATCACCTCGCGCGACGATGCCGAATGCGCCGACCTGTCGACGACGGGCGGGTGGATCACGAAATTCCTTCGCGCGTGTCGATCAGCCTCTGGTAGGTCCGCAGGCAGAGCGACATGAATTTGTGATTCACCGTGTCGCTCACATCCAGGAAGGTGTTGTGCGCTCTGATCAGAGCCGCCCGCGTCTCGGCGCCCGGCTCCATGCTGAACGCCGTCGCGGCGTCCTCCAGCGTGTTCAGCGGCGGCCACCAGCGGGCGAACAACGCCTTCACGGCCTCGCTCTCCCCCAGGAGCGTGACCAGAGCGGATACGTCGTTGAAGCCTTCCTCGGCCGCGTCGAAATTGATGCGCTGCAGGTCCTTCAGCATCTGCTTGATCTGCAGGATCAGGTCCTCCTCGCCCATGTCGTCGAAGCGGCCGCGTCCGTAGCGCGCGTCCTTCTCCAGGAACACCGACCGGTACTGCGACGCGAGCATGATCGCCGCCGTCAGCATCGTGGACTTCTGGTCGCCGCCGCCGACCGGCTTCAGCGTCTCGATCAGGTTGAAGATGAAGTCGCGCCGGCCATTGCCGTAGAGCTGATGCTTCACTAGCACGACCCGGTAGCGTTTCTGGTTGGGGGCCAGGAACACGAGATCGTTCTGCGGGTCGGAAGCGAAGGGCAGGACCGATCCGACGATCTCGCTCAGGATCCGCGGCAGGTGCTCGCCGCCGCTCTGGCGCACGACGAGCCTGCAGAAGTCCGGCCAGGACCGTTTGACGAAATCTCCCGAACCAGACGGAAAGCCGAGATTGAGGACGGAATAGGCGGCGTTGCCGATCACGACGCAGGCATCGTCCGGTATCTCTGACAGCTCTTCTGGCCGGTTGGGAATTTGAATTTCGAGCCGCTTCTGCGGGTACCACACTTCGGCGACGCGGGTCTGGAGGCACTTGAAATAGGCCTCCGTGACGGCGACGGCTGATTTCTTCTGCCAGTCCAGCGCCCGGTTGAAGAATTCCCCAGCGTCGCGCGCGGGAAACATCTTGTTGAACTGATTGCTCAGGTTCTTGAAGAAATTCGTCAACGGGGCCTGATCGACCGCAAAGACGTCGGTCGAGAATTCCGTCGTGTGCTTCGGCGACAGCGAGACGAGCTTCACATTCCTGTAGGGATGGAAGACATCCGGGACCTCGTCATGAAACAGGCAGACGACGGAGGGCGAGGAATGTCTCTCGATCGCGAGGAAGTACCCGAGTTCGAGCCCGCACCAGGCGTAGGGCCCGCGTGTCGCGTCGGTGCCGACCCCGATGAAGAACGATGCGCCGGTCAGCGCATCGGTGATCGTCGGGGTGATCTGCTTGCCTTCGGCAATATGGCTCTGATCGAGGAACACGTCGATCAAGCCCCTGTCGAGTTCAAGTATCGCCTCCCTCAACGCCGCCGCGACATCCAGATCTTCGTGGGGATGGCTGATAAAAATTTTCATTTTGTCGGAAGCGCGCGTGGCTTCCAGAGGGCTTCCCATCGACATGGCGGGCTCCCCAGATCATATCTTCCTTTATCATGAACGTTATCAGATTTTTTTGCAACGAGCCTGCACCCGTCGTCTGATTTATGAGGCAACGGGATCGTGGCATTGCGTTCGCGGCCATGATGAGATTGTTGACCCGTTTGTTGCTCGACAGTCTCGATCGGGATCCTGTCAGGTGGATGCACCGGGAGCGATGTCATGGAACATCGTCCCCACCGGCGGAGGACGGATTGGAACGGAATTGCGCCGCATTGCCGCTCCCGCATCCGGAGCAGGGTCGCGTGCCGACGGGCGCCGGGATGACCCCGGACCGACGGATCTTGCTGGCCGGCTCTGAATCGGGTAGCCATGACTGCGCGTCGCCCAAAGGAGAGAGAGGCTGGATCGTTCACGATCCGGGGCACTGGCGGGTCGATCCGAAGACAATTCGCAATCATGCGCTGCGACAAGCCAAGTGCCTGATTTGGCTTATTGGGATTTCCGTTCCAGCTTGGGTTCGGGAAGCACCCAGTAGCGGTTTGATCGACATCAACCCACAATCCGGCCGGCCGTACGACCGGCGGGCGCGAATAACCTCTTCGACGATCTTGCGAGGATCTCGCCATGTCTGTTGGCCAAGCCGGAAACACCCGGCAAGTGACACGGTGTCGCTGTTTCGTGGTCATGGGTTTCGGCTTGAAGACGGACTTCGCCACCGGCCGAAAGCTCGATCTCGACAAATCCTACAAGAACCTGATCAAGCCCGTCGTCGAAGCCAAGTCGCTGGAATGCATCCGTGCGGACGAGATCCGACATTCTGGAACCATCGACGTTCCCATGTACGAGCAACTCCTGACTGCCGACGTCGTGATCGCCGATCTGTCGACGGCCAACCCCAACGCCCTCTACGAGCTCGGCATCCGGCACGCGCTGCGCCCGCACACCACAATCGTGGTGTCAGAGAACAAGCTGCCGTATCCGTTCGATCTCAACCACGTGCTGATCTCCAGCTACACGCATCTCGGCGAGGATATCGGCTTCGACGAGGTGATGCGCTTTCGCGAGGCGCTCGGTCAGACCCTGGACGCGGTGCTTAAAGAGCCGAAGATCGACAGCCCGATCTATACATTCCTCCACGGGCTCAACCCGCCTCTGCGCAAGAATACTAAAAAGGTGATTCAGCGGGCCACCGGGGTAGCCGCTCAGGCGTCAAGGATCGCCGCGCAGGCGGCAGGGGCCGCGGCATCAGCAGTGAAACCCACGGATCCCACGCTATCGACGCTGATCGCGAAGGGCGAACAGGCGATCAAGGACAGCCGGTTCGCCGATGCGAAGTCCCTCTTCGCCGCGGCCCTGCAGATCGGCGGAGGTGAGAGCCGCGCGACCGGGGCGGCCCTGCTGCACGACCCCTACCTGCAGCAGCGCCTCGTTCTCGCGACCTACAAGGCGAAGCAGCCCGACGAGGCCGCGGCCCTCGACGAGGCCCTTCGCCTGCTCGCTCCGCTCCAGCCCGGGATCTCGAACGATCCCGAAACGGTGGGTCTCGCCGGCGCCATCGAGAAGCGCCTCTTCGACCAGGGGCGCGGGATAGAGCATCTCGATCGCGCCATCCGCTATTACGGGCGCGGCTACTACCTGCGCGACGACTGGTACAACGGGATCAACCTCGCCTATCTCCTGACCCTGCGGGCCGACAAGGCACCGGACGCGAGCGACAACGAGCGCATCGCCGATCTCGTCTGGGCGAACCGGATTCGCCGGGAGGTCCTCGCCCTGGCGACATGCGACCTCGATGCGATCCGGGAGCGCCGCAAGCAATCGCCGCCAGCGGCCGGGTCCGGTGCAAGCGGTCTCGAACAGGAGTTCTGGTGCCTTGCCACGAAGGCCGAGGCGCATTTCGGCCTGCGGGAGATCCCGCAATTCGAGAAATTGAAGGCTGACCTCAAGACAATGAAACCGCCTGGATGGATGTCGGACAGCTTCGAATCGCAGATCGGGAGACTGGCCGAGCTGCTCGGTCGCCGTCAGCACCTGATCGCGGGTTGACGGCATCCCGGCCGCGAGCAGGCGGTCATCCAGGACGCCGCGTTCGCGGAGGCACCTGATCCCGTTCGGCCGGCACGGCGCCGCGCCGACTTTGAGTTGCGCCCGATGCCCAGCCCGTTGGGGAGGTCTCGCCGATGAATTCCACGACCGACGGCAACGAGCTAAGGAAGCAGGCCCGCGACGCGCTCGGCCGGCTCACAGGGCTTGCCGGTCCGGACGACCTGGCGCGCTCCAAGGCCCTCGTCGAGGCGTTGCGGAATGCCCGCGAATACGGTGCAATGGGCGATCTCGCCGAAGCGGTGAGCCGGTGGGACCCGACGGACCCGAAGAACCGTCGGCTCTACGCCCAGTCCCTGATCGACACCGGCAGGGCGACGGCCGCGATCGACGTCCTCGAGGCCGTGACCCGGCGCCTGCCCTCGACCCATCCCGAGCACGCCGAAGCCACGGGGCTCCTCGGCCGGGTCTACAAGCAGATCTTCGTCGATGCCGGCGACAAGACGAGCCCGGGTGCCCGCGAGGCGCTCCGGCAGGCGGTCGCCGCCTACCGCACGCCCTGGGAGGCGGCGCCGGAGCGGAATACCTGGCACGGCGTGAACCTCGTCGCCCTCCTGGCCCGGGCCCGGCGGCTCGGCCTGGACGTGGCCCCCGACCTCGATCCGAGAACGATCGCCGCGACGATCGTGCGCACGCTCGAGGCGCCCCCGTCCGGGACGCCCGACCCGTGGCGTCTCCCCACGCTCGCCGAGGCCAGCCTCGCCCTGGGCGATTGGGACGCGGTCGAGCGGCACATCCGGGCCTACGCCGCTGACGCGGACGCCGACGCCTTCCTGATCGCCGGGACGCGGCGACAGTTCACGGAGATCTGGGACCTCGAGACGATCGATGAACGGGGCCGTGGCCTCGTCTCGATCCTGCGCGCGCGGCTCCTCGAACTCTCGGGGAGTGGTCTCGAGCTGAAGCCGGCGGAGGTCAAGCACCTCCACGACCTGCCGGATCCCGAGATCGGGCAACTCGAGGCGGTTCTGGGCAAGAACGGCCCCCAGACGTTTCGCTGGTGGAAGACCGGCCTCGGGCGCGCGCTCGCAGTGGCGGCGATCCGCCGGAAGCTGGGCAGCCGCTTCGCCACCGGGTTCCTGGTGCGGGCGTCGGATCTCGGCCGGGAGCCCGGCGACGAGCTGCTCGTGCTCACCAATTTCCACGTCATCAACGCCCAGGGCGTCAGTCCCGGCGTCCGGCCCGAGAGGGCCGAGGTGGTGTTCGAGGCGGTCGACCCGGACAAGGCCTACGCGATCAAGGAGATCCTGTGGAGCTCGCCGGTCGGGCAGCACGACGTGGCGCTCCTGCGCCTCGCCGAGCCGGTGACCGGTGTCGCGCCCCTGCCGATCGCCGGCGTCCTGCCGGATCTCGGCGAGACGGCCCGGGTCTACGTCATCGGCCATCCGGGCGGCCGCGACCTCGCCTTCTCGTTCCAGGACAACGAGCTCCTGGACCACGAGGGACCGCCCGCCGGACAGCCGGCAATCCCCGGCGTGTGCCGGGTGCATTACGGCGCGCCGACCGAGGGCGGCAGCTCGGGCAGTCCGGTCTTCGACGCGACCGCGTGGGAGGTCGTGGCGCTGCACCACAAGGGCGGCAGGACCGGCATGCCGAAGCTCAACGGAGTGGCGGGCACCTATGCCGCCAACGAGGGCATCAGCCTTCAGAGCATCAAGGCGGCGATGGCACCGAAGTGAGGTCGGGCGCCACACGAAGAGCCGGTCCGGGTCCCGTGCCCATGGTGCGAAGGGCCGTCAGAGCGGCGTCCTCGCGGCCTTCGGCGCCTTGATGATCTCGTACGTGCAGCTGAACGCGTCGCGCGCGACGCGGTAGGTGTCGTTCGCATCATGGGGATCGCGCACGATCGCGTCGCCCGGCCGGGCGACCATCGGCTCTCCCCACGGTGCGGTGAAGGTGAAACGCCCGTCGGCCTCGCGGACGATGACGTATAGCATGTCGACACCGCGCGGCCGGTAGGGCGTCCAGCCCTCCGCTCCCACCGCACCGAGCGGTCCCTCGTACCGCTGCGCGAAGCTCCCGGCCTTGACCAGGTACTGCTCGTGGCCCGTGACCTCGCAGCGGTTGCGCACCACCATGTCCCCGGCCTCGGCGGGTTTGCTCCGGGTCTCCTCGCCCTCGCCCGCGATGACGCTAACGACGATCTCGCCCGGCGTTGCCGGACGGGCATCGATCAGCTTCGACTTGCGGGCGAGCCCGACGCGGCCCTCGCGCTGCGCCGTCGCGAACAACGATGGGACATCCATGGTCTCTGCTCCGATCGCGGGCACGCTCAGGGAGGCCGGAGCGCAGAGCAGGGCGACGGCGACACTCAGGATCGTCCTGTTCATTCCACGCTCCCGAAAGCCGGACGGCTCGGGCTGCGACGGCAACCAGCCAACCGGCACGCCCATCTTGCACGCGGTCCCGCATTTCAGCGAATGTCGGTTCGGGGGAACACCCATACCACGCCGGTCGCGACGGGATCGGCGCCGTCCCGGACGGGTGCGGTTCTCCGGACGCAAGGGCGCCCGACCGGCGTGCAAGCGCTTCGTCCGCCTGTGCAATCCGGCTGCCGCCGCGATCTCCGGACATCACTGATACCGGGCCGTCGCGGCCGGGGACAGTCACCTTGACAGGGGCAGGCCGCCCTCGCATAAGGACGCGCCGCCGATACGGCGGCCCCTGCCGGCGACGGCAGCGTGGGGGAATGTCCCGAGCGGCAAAGGGGGCGGACTGTAAATCCGCTGGCTATGCCTTCGTAGGTTCGAGTCCTACTTCCCCCACCATCCTCCCCTGCTCTCTCCGGACAATCAGCAGATGGTTCGTGCGGCAGCCTCGATCGGGCGCCGCCCGATGAGGGGGGATCAGCGATCCACCACCTCGCCGAGCGCCGCCAGCAGCGACGAGCGCGCCCGGCTCACCCGGCTCTTCACCGTGCCGACCTGGCAGCCCAGCCGCAGGGCGGCCTCCTCGTAGGTGTAGCCCTCGGCGCCGATCAGCAGCAGCGCCTGGCGCTGGGCCTCGGGCAGGGCCTCCATCCGCTCCCGGACCACCCGCAGGGTGCTGGCATGGTCCTGGTCGGCCGGCGCGGCCAGTTGACCGGCGAGGATCCCGTCGCCATCCTCGACCTCCCGGCGGCCCTTCCGCAGATCCGTGTAGAACTGGTTGCGCATGATCGTGAACAACCAGGCGGTGAAATTCGTCCCGGCCTGGAACCGATGCTGGTTCGCCCAGGCCCGGGCACAGGTTTCCTGAACCAGGTCGTCGGCCCGCACCACGTCGTGCGACAACGAGAGACCGAAGGTGCGCAATGCCGGCAAAGCCGCCATCAGGGCGTTACGGAAGTCGAAGCTGATCGCTTCGCCGCGCGCCGCGAGGGCGGCCTCGAACCGGGCCAGCAGCTCGGCGAGGCGGGTCGGCAGCTCGGCCTGCGCGATCGGGCTGAAGTATTGTTGCAGAGGTGTTCTGAGGTAATCTTGAATCACGTGGGAGGGAGGCATGTCGGCGGGCGGCGATGGCGCGGTCGGATCGATCTTCATTGTCGAGAGAAGGCCCCTGGTCCCATGAGATGCCCTCTTTTTAACGGTTCGAATTTTGATAGCAATAGAAGCTTGACCGCCGCTCGATGAAGCCGGGGGCCTCCACCCTGACCTTCCATCTTCGGCAGCCGCAGGAGGCGGGTCTCGTCGATTCGCGCCGCCGGGGCGCCGCGATGATCGACTCCGCGCGTCCCTCACCGAAGCCTGCTGCGGCGATGCGGCCCCTCGGCAACCCGGACCGGCGGCGAACGACGCCGCCCACGCGCCCGGCCGGCCCTCGCCGGCCGGGCCGCCGGGTCCTCGTCGGTCGCCTCCCCGTCACCTTCTTCCACACGCCGTCCCCTCCTCTTCTCACCAGTGTCATGGGCCGCTGCTGTAAGGCGCCATCGCCGGGACGAGGATGAGGGACGAAGGCCCATGAGCGAGTTCGAGGCACCGCAGCAGGCGGCCACCATCGAGGCGCTGCGGCGCGAGATCGCGGAGGCCTACGACGAGGAACTGGAGCTCGAGATCGAGGAGGAGCGCCTTGCCGGGCTGGTGCCGCCGCCCGAGGGCACCGCCCTGGACCTCGACCGCCGGCTCTACTTCCGCGAGCTCCTGCGCCTGCAGCACGAGCTGGTTCGGCTCCAGGACTGGGTCCAGACCGAGAAGCTCAAGGTGGTGGTCCTGTTCGAGGGCCGCGACTCCGCCGGCAAGGGCGGCGTCATCAAGCGCATCACCCAGCGCCTCAACCCGCGGGTCTGCCGTGTCGCCGCCCTCCCCGCCCCGAGCGAGCGCGAGCGCGGACAGTGGTATTTCCAGCGCTACGTCAGCCACCTGCCGACCGGCGGCGAGATGGTGCTGTTCGACCGCTCCTGGTACAACCGCGCCGGCGTCGAGCGCGTCATGGGCTTCTGCTCGGAGGCCGACGTGGAGGAGTTCTTCCGCTCGGTGCCCGAGTTCGAGCGCATGCTGGTTCGCTCGGGGATCGTCCTGGTGAAGTACTGGTTCTCGATCACCGATGCCGAGCAGGCCCACCGCTTCGAGATGCGCATCCGCGATCCGCTCAAGCAGTGGAAGCTCAGCCCGATGGACGTCGAGTCGCGCCGGCGCTGGGAGAGCTACACCCGGGCCAAGGAGGACATGCTGGCCCGCACCCATATCGACGAGGCCCCGTGGTGGGTGGTCGACGCGGTCGACAAGCGGCGCGCCCGCCTCAACTGCATCAGCCACCTCCTGGAGCAGGTGCCCTACGGCACCGTGGAGCACCCGCCCGTCCACCTGCCCGAACGGGTGCGCAACCCCGACTACGTCCGCGGCCCGGTCCCGGCCGAGATGTACGTGCCGGCGCGGTACTGAGCGGGGCATGGGCGGGCTCGCGCGCGCGGCGGCGCTCGCCGTCGTCGTCGTTGGCGTCGTCCTGGCCTCGGCCGGGGCGCGTGCGCAGCCCGCCCCCCGCCTCACGGTCGTTCCGCCGGCCTGGCCCCTCACCGGCGCCGGGGGCGACCCGCAGACCGCCATCGCGCAGTCGCGCACCTCGGACCAGGTCTCGGTGACGATCGGCGGCTCGATCCAGTCGTCGCTCGGTCCCTACGGCGACCCGTTCGGGTTCCGGGCGTTCCTGGCCGGGCGCGGCATCACCTACACGGTCACCTATATCGGCGAGGGGCTGGCCAACCTGCGCGGGGGCCTGCGCCGCGGCGTCACCTATGGCGGGCGACTCGACACCTCCCTCGACGTCGATCTCGACCGGCTCGCCGGCTGGACCGGGATGAGGTTCCACACCGACTTCTTCCAGATCCACGGCCACGGGATGTCGCGCTCCTACGTCAACAACCTGACGACGGTGAGCGGCATCGAGGCCCTGCCGGCGACGCGGCTGTTCGAATTGTGGCTGGAGCAGAGCCTCTTCGACGACACGCTCTCGATCAAGGTCGGCCAGGTCTCGGCCGATACCGAGTTCGCCATCGCCCAGTCGGCGGTGGTGTTCTTCAATGCCGGCTTCGGCTGGCCCAATATCGGCGCCGTCGTGCTGCCGAGCGGCGGGCCGATCTATCCCCTCGCCACCCCGGCCGTCCGGGTGAAGGTCGTTCCCGATCCGCGCCTGTCGTTCCAGGCCGCGATCTTCAACGGCGACCCCGCGGGCGCGCGGCGAGGCGACGACACCGATCCGCAGCGGATCAACCGCAGTGGCACCAGCTTCCGGGTCAGCGACCCGCCCCTCTTCATCGGCGAGGTCGCCTACGCCTACACGCTCGATCTATGGGGCGAGAACCTGCACGGCACCGCGACGTTGGGCGGCTGGCAGCATCTCGGCAGCTTCGACAGCCCGCGCCTCGACAGCGTCGCCGGCCGGTTCCTCGCCGATCCGGGAGCGAGCGGCATCGCCCGGCGCTTCCGCGGCGACCGCGGCCTCTATGGCATCATCGACCAGACGCTCTACCGCGAGCCCGGCACCGAGGACGAGGGCGCCAGCGCCTTCCTGCGGCTGTCGACGGTGCCGGGCGACCGCAACCTGATCGACCTCTACCTCGACGGCGGCATCGCCTATAAAGGCCTGCTGCCCGGCCGGCCCAACGACACCGCGGCGCTCGGGGTGATCTACTCGCGCATCAGCCCGGCCGCCCGCGCCTTCGACCGCGACAGCATCCGGTTCGGCCAGAGCGCCGGCCCGATCCGCAGCAGCGAGGTGGTGATCGAGGCGACCTACCAGGCCGAGGTGCTGCCCGGCTTCACCCTGCAGCCGGACCTGCAAGTCGTCATGCGCCCGGGCGGCGGGCTCGCCGGCGACGACGGCCGCCGGCTGAAGAACGCGACCGTGATGGGGTTGCGGGCGACGATCAACTACTAGAGCATTTTCCGACGAAGTGGACGCCGGTTCGTCGAAGAAAATGTGGCACAATCAAAGACCTAGAGAGCTTCGCGATTGCAGCGCGATCGTGAAGTGCTCTAGTATGGAAAATTTGGACGGGCCGACGATATTTCCATTCTCCGCGTCATCCCGGGGCCGCGACAGCGGAACCCGGGATCCATAACCGCCGAGGCTGGGAGAAAGCGGCGGATCTTGTTCCGCTTCATCCTGAACCGTCAGCGGTTATGGATCCCGGGTTCTCGCCTGCGGCGAGCCCCAGGATGACGTTGGGGAAAGACAAAGCCCCTGTACCCGATTGATTCCACCGGTCGAGCCGGCCCTCACTGGACGATACCGTTCCCGTTGCCGTTGCCGGAGAATCCGTTCCCGAGCCCGTTTCCGACATTGCCGTTGCCGTTGTTGTTGCCGGTGTTGTTGTTCCCGTTGCCGTTGCCCATGTTGCCGTTGCCATTCCCGTTGCCCGATCCGGCAGCGAGGCCGGGAGGCACGGCACCCGCCAGGCCGGGAGGTTCGGGCGCGGCTGCGGCATCTCCGGTGGAGCCGGTATTGAGATCCATGGAGCGGTATCTCGGCCGGTGCGGCCGTCCTTGCCAGCCTCCTCCATGCCAGTTCCCTCCCTGCCATCCCTGGCCATGCCAGTGCTGGAAGAAGCCGCGGAACTCGGCACGGCTGACGCCGTCGGGCGGCGACCAGCGATGCGTCTGGGCTGCGGCCGGACCGGCGAGGCCGAGTCCGGTCAACGCGAGGGCGATCAGGGTCACGCGCATTGTCGTCTCCTTCCGGCTGCCGTCTCGCCAGATCCTGGTGGTGGGGAGGCGGCTCTGCCGAGTGGAAAGGAAGATCTCGTCCGATCGTATTTGGGTCCCGGCCGAGATGCCCTCTCGACTGGCAGACCCTCTGTTGTGGAGCACCGTCCGGACGACACGATCGACCCCGCCGGTCCGGGCCCGTCCCGGGACATCCGGCCGGCAGGAAGTCGGGCCCGCGGCCGCTCAGCGCCGGTTGCCATTCCCGTTCAGGTTCCCGTTGACGGCGCCGATATTGCCATTCCCATTGTAACTGCCGCCGTTCAAGTTGCCGTTGAACGCACCGACGTTGTTGTTTCCGTTATAGGCACCTGTGTTGAAATTGCCGTTGAACGCGCCGACGTTGTAATTTCCACTCGTCGAACTACTGTTGTTGTTGCCGTTGAACGCGCCAACGTTGCCGGTGCCCGAGTTGAACGCGCCGACATTGCCGGTTCCGGTGTTGAAGGCACCGATGTTGCCGCCGGTCTGCGGCGCACCGTTGCCGTTTCCATTGCCGTTGCCGTTGCCGGACCCGGTATTGTAATTCCCGTTCGAATTGCCGTTACCGATCCCGATATTGCCGTTTCCGTTTCCGTTTCCGTTGCCGATCGACACCGACATGGTCATCGAGAGACCTCGCGCGGCGGCGGGGTAGGCGGTGCCGAGCAGCGCCGCGGCGAGCAGGTAGGGCACTAGTTTCATCGGAGCCTCCCTTGCGGCGCGAGGGCCACTTGCAGTCGGGGACCTTGCATCGAGAGAGCGGAGCGGCCGGGACCGCTCCGCCGATCGCAATCTGCAGCCGAGGCGACGTTCAGCGGTTGGCGTTGCCGTTGTTGTTGCCGTTGTACTTGCCCCAGTTGAGGTTGCCGTTGCCGTTGCCGTTCAGCAGGCCGTAATTGTAGTTGCCGTTGTTGTTGCCGTTGCCGACACCCCAGTTGTAATTGCCGTTCAGGTTGCCGTTACCGGCGCCGGTATTGGCGTTGCCGTTGCCGTTGCCGTTGCCGAAGCCGGTATTGCCGTTGCCGTTCAGGTTGCCGTTGAAGGCGCCGGTATTCCCGTTGCCGTTGCCGTTGCCGTTGCCGACGCCGATGTTGCCGTTGCCGTTGCCGTTGCCGCTGCCGATCGACAGGGCGTAACCGGTCGAGGGGAGCCCGGTGAGCGCGAGCACGGTCACGGCCGAGAGCAGGATCTTTTTCATCGGGTGCCTCCTTGAGTGAACCAGGCGACGGTTGCGCCGCACGAGATGGTGCTTCGGTGTTAGAGCATCGCTCATTCCCCAGCGCCGTCGCAATCGTTCCCGAAAAACGGCATCAGAATAAGCCTGATATATGTTTTAATCTGTTGGGACTATTGACATTGCGTCAATCAAGTAGCGCCTACGCTGTCGTAAAAGACAGGCATAGCATGTTAAGTGTCAAATCAGATCCTACCCCCAAAGGCGTACGCATCTTCAAGCCTACGGGTGATAACATACAGCTTTCCGGATCTCAAAATGCCGCTACCTTCGCGACCAAGAAACGGATGCTGCCGACAACAGTTCACGGAGGAGAGCGCCCGGACGGTAGACGGCCGTCCCGACGCAGGCGTGCTTTCGGAGGGTGACCTCATGGAAACGGGACAGCTCGTGCATCTCGTCGACGACAGCGCCGCGATGCGCTCGCTCGCGGCGGATATTCTCAGTAGCGCCGGCTTCACAATCCGAGAGCATCCCGCGGCCGACAGCCTGCTCGGCGACCCCGCGCTGGCGGAGGCGAGCTGCGTCGTCACCGATTTCCGCATGCCGCGGATCGACGGGCTGGATCTCCTGTCGCGGCTGCGCGCGGGCGGGTCCCTGGTGCCGGTGATCCTCCTCACGGCGCACGCCGACGTCTCGACCGCGGTCCGGGCGATGAAGCTCGGGGCGTTCGACTTCATCGAGAAGCCGTTCGCCCCCAGGGACCTGGTCCAGGCGGTGCGCTCGGCCGTGCGCGGATCCCGCTCCGCCTCGCCCGACGTCCGGCACGCGCTCGCGAGCGAGCGCCTCTCCCGGCTCACCGAGCGCGAGCGGCAGGTCCTCGCCCGCATCCTGCTCGGGCTGACCCATCGGGAGATCGGCGACGACCTCTCGATCAGCCACCGGACGGTCGAGGTGTTCCGGGCGCGGATCATGGCGAAGACGGAATGCGCCAGCGTGCAGGACCTCGTCCGCATCGCCCTGGAGGCCGGATTCGACTGACGGGGACGGTCGCACGGGTCGGCCCGTACGGGCTCGACCGTAAGGAGTCGCGCGGATTTCGGTCAGGGTTGCGATCTGTCAGAACATTACTGCGCTGGACGATGAACTAACAAATACATCGACAGTTCGCGCCTTGTCGGGCTCTGTCGACCGCAGGTGAGGGAGGGTGGTGGTGGGACGCTGGATTGTCAGCACCCTGTGCGCATCCGTGGCCGCGGGCGGCTTCGCCGCCGCGGCGGTGGTGCAGGCTCATCCCCTGGCGCTGCGCCCGATCCTGGACGACCTGGCCGCCCGGCAGGAGCGGGCCTATGCGCGGATCACCCGCCTCGTCTCGGCGCCCGCGCCGGAGCCGGCCCCGTTCATCACGACGGCGATCCAGCGCGGGCCGCTGGAGCAGATCGTCACCGCCACCGGCGCGCTGCAGCCGGTCGACACGGTGGAGGTCGGCTCGCAGCTGGCGGGCCAGATCGCCGACCTCTTCGTCGACTTCAACGACCGCGTCCACAAGGGCGATCCCCTGGCGCGGATCGACCAGCGCAGCTTCATCTCCCGCGTCGAGCAGGCCCGCGCCTCGCTCGAAATGGCCGCTGCCAGCGTCCGGGTCCAGCAAGCGCGGCTCGAGCGCGCCCGCATCGACCTCGACAACGCCAAGGGCAACCGTGCAGTGCTGGCCGCGCGGCTGGAGAACGCGCAGGTCATGCTGGAGGCGGCCAAGCGCAACGTCGACCGCAAGACCATGCTGCGCTCGCGCGAGGCCACCTCGGTCGCGACGCTGGAGGAGGCGCAGACCGACCTCGCCTCGCGCAAGGCGCAGCTGCGCGAGACCGTCTCGCTCCTCGAGCTCAACGCCTTCGCGGTCGATGCCGCGGCGGCCGACCTGCGCCGGCTCGAGGCCGAGCTGATCCAGGCCAAGGCCGCCGTGCCGCTGCAGGAGGCGAGCCTCAGGGCGGCGCAGATCGAGCTCGACCGCACCACCATCCGCTCGCCCATCGACGGCGTGATCGTCGGCCGCTTCGTCAGCGCCGGCCAGACCCTCGCTGCCGGGCTCGAGGCGCGCACCGCCTTCAACGTCGCCCGCAACCTCGGCGAGATGGAGATCCACGCCCGGGTCGACGAGACCGATATCGGCCGGGTCGCCCCGGGGCAGCGCGCCAGCTTCACGGTCGACGCCTATCCGGGGCGGCGCTTCGAGGCCGCGGTGCGCCAGGTGCGCAAGGCGCCCCAGAGCAACCAGGGCGTGGTGACCTACACGGTGGTGCTGACGACCGACAACCGCGAGGGCCTGCTCCTGCCCGGCATGACCGCGCTCGCGCGCCTGACGGTGCACCGGGAGGACGACGTGCTGAAGCTGCCGCTGGCCGCCCTGCGCTTCCGGCCGGCCCGGGCGGTGCCCGAGGGACGAACCGAACCGGGCACGCGCGAGCAGGCGGTCTGGGTGCAGGATGAAGCCGGCGCGCTCCGGCCGGTGGCGGTGACGACGGGCGCATCGAGCGCCGACCAAGTCGTGCTGCGCGGCGGCGCGCTCCAGGAGGGCGACCGGGTCGTCGTCGGGCAGGCCGATGCGAGCGAACCGTCGCGCTTCCTCGGGATCAGGCTCGGCCTATGAGCGACGGCATCGTCAGGCTGGCGGCGGTCAGCCGCACCTTCCGGATGGGCGACGTCAATGTCCCTGTCCTGCACGACATCACCTTCGCGGTCGGCGAGGGCGAGTCGGTCGCGGTCGTCGGTCCGTCGGGATCCGGTAAGAGCAGCCTGATGAACCTCATCGGCCTGCTCGACCGGCCGAGCTCCGGGCGGATCTTCCTCGAGGGCGTCGAAACCGGGCGGCTCTCGGCCGATCGCTGCGCGCGCTTGCGCAACCACCGCATCGGCTTCGTCTTCCAGGCCTACAACCTGCTTCCCCGCCACTCCGCCCTCGACAACGTGCAATTGCCGCTGATCTATGCCGGGGTGGGCCGGGCGGAGCGGCGGCGGCGGGCCGAGCGCGCCCTCGACTCCGTCGGCCTCGCCCACCGGGCCGAGCACCTGCCGACCCGCCTCTCGGGCGGCGAGCAGCAGCGCGTCGCCATCGCCCGCGCCCTCGTCACCGATCCGGGCATCCTGCTCGCCGACGAGCCCACCGGCGCCCTCGACAGCCGCACCGGAAGCGACATCCTGGGGCTGTTCCAGACCCTGAACGCCGCCGGGCGGACGATCCTGATCATCACCCACGACATGAGCGTCGCGGCGGGCTGCGGCCGGATCGTGCGCCTGCAGGACGGGCGTGTCGTGTCCGAGGACGGACCCGCCCCGAGGGCGATGGCGGAGGCCTCCGCGTGATGATCGGGCAAGCCCTCCTGATGGCGCTGCGGGCGCTTCGCCTCAACCTGCTGCGCAGCCTCCTCACCATGCTCGGCATCGTGATCGGCGTCGCCTCGGTGGTCACGGTGCTGGCGATCGGCAGCGGGGCGCAGAGCCAGGTCACCCGGCAGATCCGGGCGATCGGCGCCAACGTCCTGATGATCAATCCCGGCGCTGCCCGCCAGGGGGGCCTACGCCTCAAGGCCGGGACGCGGGCGACCCTGACGGAAGGCGACGTCGACGCGATCCTGGAGCAGGTGCCGCAGGTGCGCGCGGCCGCGGGCTCGATCGCCGGCAGCGCGCAAGCCGTTCGCGAGAACCGCAACTGGAACACCACCGTCAACGGTACCACCACGAACCACTTCGTGGTCCGTGACTGGACGCTGGCCTCCGGCCGCACCTTCAACGCTACCGAGGAGGCGACCGCCGGCAAGGTCGCAGTGCTCGGCAGCGTCGTCGCCCGCGAGCTGTTCGGCACGGACGATCCGGTCGGCGCCGAGATCCGCATCATGAACGTGCCGTTCGAGGTCGTCGGCGTGCTGAGCCCGAAGGGGCCCGACCAGGACGACGTCGCCTTCGTGCCGCTCTCGACCGCCAAGCTCCGCTTCCTGGGGAGCGCCGGCGGCACCGCCCGGGACGCCGTCGCCTACATCCTCGCCAAGGCTGTCTCCGACGAGGCGATGGCGCGGGCCAAGGCCAGCATCGAAGACCTGCTGCGCCAGCGCCACCGGATCCAGGACGACCAGGAGGACGACTTCAAGGTGCAGGACCCCTCGGCCGCCGCCGAGGCGCAGCGCGGCGCCACCCGCACGGTCGCGATCCTGCTCACCTCGATCGCCGGCGTCTCGCTGCTCGTCGGCGGCATCAGCATCATGAACATCATGATCGTCTCGGTGACGGAGCGGACCCGGGAGATCGGCATCCGTCGGGCGCTCGGGGCCCGCGGCCGCGACATCCGCCTGCAATTCCTGTGCGAATCGCTCGTCCTGTGCCTCGCCGGCGGCCTCGTCGGGGTCGTCCTCGGGGCGACGATCTCGCTGACGGTCGCCCGCTCGGCCGGCTGGACGACCGTCATCGACCCGAGCGCCGTCGCGGTCGCGGTCGGCTTCTCGGCGATCACGGGACTCTTTTTCGGGCTCTACCCGGCCCACCGCGCGGCCCGGCTCGATCCAGTGGAGGCGCTGAAGGCCGAGTGATCATCGAAAGGCGGCCCGCCCGGGCCGATGGGGGGAGGCACACATGGTCGTACTGAAAGGGTCCCATCCGCTGTCGCGGCCTAAGGCTCCGATCCGGTTCCGGCCGGCGAAGCCGGCGGCGCCGGAGGACGAGACCGCGGCGCCGACCGCGCGGGAATGCGAGCTGATCGCGCTCATCGCCCGGGGCCTGCCGAACAAGCTGATCGCCCACGAGATGGGAATCTCGCCCAACACCGTCCGGGCGCATATCGGCAACATCATGCGCAAGTACCAGCTCAGCAACCGGACGCAGATCGCCATGCTGCTGACGCCGCTGCTGCCCGAGGCGGTCGCGGAGCCGGTGCGGCGGCGGTAGCAGCACCCCAGCAGGCGCGGAGATCCGCGCCTGCGAGGCCGGCCCCGCTCAGCCGAACACCTGGCCCAGGGCCCCGTCGATCGCCTCGACGATCCGGTCGATGTCGGCCGGGGTCGCGATGAGCGCGGGGCTGAGGCAGAGCGTGTTGTTGAGCCCGGCGAGCGAGCGGTTGGTGGCGCCGATGATGACGCCGTTCGCCATGCAATCGGCCACCACGGCCTGGACGCGCTTCTCCTCCGCCGGCTCCCGCGTGGCGCGGTCGGCGACCAGTTCGGCGCCGCAGAACAGGCCCTTGCCGCGCACCTCGCCGATGACTGCGTGGCGCTCGGAGAGAGCGTGGAGGCCCGCCATCAGCCGCTCGCCCATGGCGATCGTGTTGTCGATCAGGCCCTCGTCCTCGATGATCCGCATGTTCTCGAGGGCGGCCGCCGGGCCGGCGGTGCAGCCGCCGAAGGTCGAGATATCGCGAAAATACGACATCGGGTCGGAGGCGTCGTCCTTGAACAGCGAGAACACCGCCTCGGTCGTCGTGGTGCAGGCGATCGCCGCGTAGCCCGAGGCGACGCCCTTCGCCATGGTGACGAAATCCGGCTGCACGCCGTAATGCTGGTAGCCGAACCACGTGCCGGTGCGGCCCATGCCGCAGACCACCTCGTCGATGTGGATCAGGATGTCGTGGCGGCGGCAGATGTCCTGTACCTTCTCCCAGTAGCCCTTCGGGGGCGTGATCACGCCGCCGCCCGCCGTGACCGGCTCGAGGCAGATCGCCCCGATCGTGTCGGGCCCCTCGCGCAGGATCACCGCCTCGATCGCGTCGGCGGCCATCTCGCCGTAATTCTCCACCTCGCCCCACTGGCTGCGGTATTCGAGGCAGTGCGGCACCATCACGAAGCCGTCCGGGAACGGCCCGTACTGGTCGCGGCGCTGGTGCTGGCCGCCGGCGGCCAGCGCGCCGATCGTGGTGCCGTGATAGTCGCGCTCGCGGTAGAGGATCTTGGACTTGCGCCCGCCATGGTGCCGGTGCGCGATCTGGCGCACCATCTTGAACACCTTCTCGTTCGCCTCCGACCCGGAGTTCGAATAGTACACCCGGGTCATGCCGGGCATCTTGGCGATCAGCCGCTCGGAGAACAGGGCCGCCGGCACCGAGCCGGCCGCGCCGGCGAAGTAGTTGAGCTTGACGAGCTGGTCGCGCACCGCGTCGGCGATGCTGGTGCGCCCGTAGCCGACATTGACCGTCCAGACGCCGCCGGAGACCGCGTCGAGGTATTCGCGGCCGGTCGCGTCCCAGATCCGCATGCCCTTGCCCTCGACCATCACCCGCGGATCAGTGGTCTCGTAGGCCTTGTGCTGCGACAGGTGGTGCCAGACATGGGCCCGGTCGGCCTCGATGACGTGGCGCAGGTCGTTGGTGCGGAGCATGTCGTTCATCGGGCGTCTCGCGAATCGGAGTGGGTCCGGCGGGCGGTCACGCCCTACCCTTCCACGGAGTGAGGCGCCGTTCCAGCCGGCGCATGCCGAACTCGAACAGCGCCGCCAGGGCGCCGATCACCAGGATGCCCATCACCACGATGTCGGTGCGCAGGAAGTTCGAGGCGTTGAGCACCATCTGGCCGATTCCGGTGGAGGCCGCCACCATCTCGGCGGCGACGAGGGTGGTCCAGCCGACGCCCATGCCGATGCGCAACCCTACCAGGATGTCGGGCAGGGCCGCCGGAAGGACGACGTGGCGCACCACCTGGGCGCGGCTGGCGCCGAGCGCCCGGGCGGCGTTGACCTGGTCGACGCTCGCCGCCGAGACGCCGGCGCGGGCGGCGAGCGCGACGGGTGCGAAGCAGGCAAGGAAGATCAGCAGGATCTTCGAGGTCTCGCCGATGCCGAACCAGATGATCACGAGCGGCAGGTAGGCGAGCGGCGGCAGCGGCCGGTAGAACTCGATGAACGGGTCGAAAGCCGCCCGCAAGGTGGGGTTGAGGCCGGTGGCGAGGCCGACCGGGATCCCGATGAGCGCCGCCAGCACGAAGGCGCTCGCCACCCGCATCAGGCTCGCGGCGACGTGCTCGAGGAGCGGCGCGCCGTCGATGCGCCCGTCGAGCGCGTCGGAGAAGGCTCCGAGCACGCTGCCCGGCCGGGGCAGGAACAGCGGCTTGACGAGGCCGGCTTGCGTCGCCGCAAACCAGGCGAGGAGGGCGAGCGCGATGGTCGCGAGGCTGATCAGCCAGGCGGGCGGAACGCGCTTGCGCGTCGCTGCGCGGTGGGGAAGCGGCGGCGGGACGGACATCGCCGCGTCGGGCATGTCGGTGTCGGCCTCGCTCATGCGGCGGCTCCTCGCTCGGGATCGATGATTGCCCCGCCATGGTCGTGGACCACGCGCAGAACCCGCTCGCGCATCGCGATGAAGTCGGGGCTGGACTTCACCGCCCGTGAGGTCTCGCCGGCAATGAGGCGCCGAGAGAAATCGAGCGGGATGATCTCGGCGATGCGGCCCGGCCGGGGCGTCATGATGACGAGCTTGGTCGCCAGGAAGATCGCCTCCTCGACCTCGTGGGTGATGAAGAACGCCATCTTCCGCGTCCGTGCCCAGAGGGTCAGGATCAACTCCTGGATCTGCTCGCGGGTGAAGGCATCGAGCGCCCCCAGGGGCTCGTCCATCAGCAGCATGCGTGGATCGGCGGTGAGTGCCCGGGCGATACCGACGCGCTGCTGCATGCCCCCGGAGAGCTCGTAGATCTTCCTGTCCGCGGCGTCGCCGAGGCCCACGAGGTCGAGCATGGCGCTGGCCCGCGCGTCGCGCTCACGGCGCGGCACACCCTGCATCTTCAGGCCGAAGGCGACGTTGTCGCGCACGTCGAGCCAGGGCATCAGGGCGTGGCGCTGGAACACCACGCCGCGATCGGCCCCCGGCCGGGTGACCGGGCGGCCGTCGAGGAGGATCTGCCCCTCGCTCGCCGGCTGGAAGCCGGCGATGCAGTTGAGGAGCGTCGTCTTCCCGCAGCCCGAGGCGCCGAGGGCGACCACGAACTCCCCCGGCTCGATCGTCAGGTCGACCCGGGACAGGGCGAGGGTCGCGCTCGCGCCCTCGCCGTAGTGGACGCTGAGCTTGCGGATCTCCAGCATCGCAGGATTCCCCAGAGCATTTTCCGACGAAGCGGATACCGGTTCGTCGGAGGTATGCGGCCAAACCAAGGATTCAGGGCTTGAGGGCGGCGTCGACGAGGTCGGTGGTGACGAAGGCGCCGTAATCCGATGCGAGATCGGGCACGCGGCCCTGAGCCTTCAGGAACTCCGCCGTCGATTTGAGCGCGCCCGCCGCACCGCCGCCGAGCCAGCGGGGCGAGGCCTGCTCGGCCAGCGTCGGGAAGCGGTAGGCGCCGAGCGCCGCCGGCACCTCGGCGGGAGCCGCACCGGTCCATTTGGCGATCGCCGCCACCTGCGGCGACGACGCGGTCCAGGCGGCGCCGGCCTTGGCGTAGTCGGCATCGGCGGCGGCGAGCAGCCGCACGAAGGTCGTCAGGAACGCGCGATGGGCCGAGAGTGCCGCGTTCGTCGCCACGATGCCGTCGAACGTCGCTTTGCCCTTGCGGGCGAAGTCGCCGGCCGAGGCGATGACCGTGCCGCTCTTCTTTGCCACATTCAGCACCGGCGCCCAGATGAAGGCGGCGTCGATGTCGCCCCGCTCCCAGGCCGCCGCGATCTCCGGCGGGCGCATGTTGAGGACCTTCACGTCCTTCGGTCCGAGGCCCGCCTCCTGGAGGGCGAACATCAGCTGGTAATGGGCGGTGGAGACGAACGGCACGCCGACCGTCTTCCCCTTCAGGTCCTTGACCGCCGTGATCCCGGTGCCGGTGCGGGCGACGAGCTGCTCGGCGTCGCCGATATCGTCGAGGATCCAGAACAGCTTGAGCGGCAGCCCCTGCGATGCGGCCGCGGCGATCGGCGAGGAGCCGGCCTCGCCGATATCGACGTTGCCCGACGCCATGGCGCGGATCACGTCGCCGCCGCCGCCGAACTTCACCCACTTCACCGTGTAGCCGGTCCGCTTCTCCAGCTCGCCGCTCTCCATCAGCACGCGGATCGGCGTCGTCATGTCCTGGTAGGCGAAGGTGACGCTCTTCCCGGCCGCCTGCGCGGGGACGGGGCCGGTCCCCGCCGCGAGCGCCGCGGCGACGAGCGCGGAGAGGAAGGTCTTCCTGGTGATCATGCGCGGTCCTCGTGCGAGCCCGGCTTCGCGAGCGCCTGCCGTCCGGCGAATCGAGAAGCAGATCTCGGGCCGGATTGCGTGAGGGCGGGGCGATCCGGCCGGACTTCGGGACGATCGGCGCGGCGGCAGCCACTTGCTGCGGGTCTCGGGTGCCGGTTTCCGGCTCGGGCGCTGCATGGTCAAGGCTTGGGACAGGCCGACCATGATCGCGTCAGGAATGCATTTCCTCGATCTCTGATGAGAAAAGCGGAAGCCTTCTACCCTTCACCGGAACTCTATCTTGAACGATCTCCGCAAAGCCTAGGCGCGAGAGAAAAATTTTTACTGCCGCTGGAACTCTGAACTGAGCAGGACGCCCCACACGATCAACCCGCCACCTCCCGCCGCCGCGCCCCGCGCCGCGTGACCTTGCGCAGGATGCGCGAGACCTGCTCGGCCGAGTAGGGCTTGTGCAGCAGCTCGAAGCCGTGGGCGCCCTCCTGCGCCAGGACGTGGCTGTAGCCGGAGGCGAGCACGACCGGCAGGCGCGGCAGGCGCCGGGCGAGGAGGCGGGCGAGCTCGATGCCGCCCATGCCCGGCATGACCACGTCGGAGAACACCACATCGAAGCCGGCGCCGTCGGGCCCGAGCTTCTCCAGGGCGTCCTCGGCATTCACCGCCCAGGTCGTGGCGTAGCCGAGATCCTCCAGGATCTGGGTCGCGAAGCGCCCCACGTCGAGGTTGTCCTCGACCACCAGCACCCGCTGGCCGATGCCGCCGGGATCGACCGCAGCCGTCTCGCCCGCCTCCTCCCCCGCTGCGAACTCGGCCTCGACCTCGGGCAGGTAGAGCGTGAAGACGGTGCCCCGTCCCGGCTCGCTCTCGACCGAGACGTCGCCGCCGGACTGCTTGGCGAAGCCGAAGACCTGGCTGAGGCCTAGGCCCGTGCCCCGCCCGACCTCCTTGGTGGTGAAGAACGGCTCGAACACCCGCGGCAGCAGCTCGGGCGCGATGCCGGAGCCGGTATCGCGCAGCGAGACCGCGGCGAAGGGCCCCTGCGCCCCGGCATGGCCCCGGATCGGCGGCAGGTCGACGCCGCAGGCGAGCGTCAGGGTCAGGGTGCCGGCGCCCTCCATCGCGTCGCGGGCGTTGACCGCCATGTTGACGAGCGCCGTCTCGAACTGGCTCGCATCCACCCGCACGAAACAGGGATGGTCCGGCACCTGCGTGACCACCGCGATCCGGGCACCCGTCACGGTGTCGACGAGATCCGCCACGAGGCGCAGGCGGGCGCCGACATCGAGGGTCTCGGGCTTCAGGGCCTGGCGCCGGGCGAAGGCGAGGAGCTGCGAGGTCAGCTTGGCGGCCCGGTCCACCGTCTCCGAGACCGCCGTGAGATAGCGGCTGCGCCGCGCCTCGGGCAGGTCCGGCCGGCGCAGGAAATCGACCGACGAGCGGATGATGGTGAGCAGGTTGTTGAAGTCGTGGGCGACGCCGCCGGTCAGCTGACCCACCGCCTCCAGCTTCTGCGACTGGCGCAGGGCCTCCTCGGCCTGGGCGAGGGCGGCGGCCTGGGCCTTCTCGGCGGTGACGTCGCGGCCGCTGGCGAAGACGAGGCCGCCCTCGACCGAGGTGTGCCAGGACAGCCAGCGTGGGGTGCCATCCCGGTGGATATAGCGGTTCTCGAAATTGGTGAGGTGGCGGGCGGCGACCGCCGATTCGAGGGCGGCGCTCGTCGCCGCGATATCCTCGGGATCGAGGAAGTCGAGGAAGCTGCGGCCGACCACCTCGGCGGGCTGGTGGCCGAGGATCGCGGCCCAGGCCGGGTTGACGGAGCGGAAGATGCCGTCGGCCCCGATCACCACCAGGAGATCGCGAGAATTGCGCCAGACCCGGTCGTGCTCGGCGGTGCGCTCCGCGACCCGCTGTTCCAGGGTCTCGTTGAACCGCACCAGCTCGGCCATCAACCGCTTCTGGTCGTCGATGTCGGTGCTGGTGCCGACCCAGCGGGCGACCGCGCCCTCGCCCGACAGGAGCGGCTGGGCCCGGGCGAGGAACCAGCGGTAGGTCCCGTCGGCGCGGCGCAGGCGGTACTCGCACTGATAGTCGCCGCCTCCCTCGACCGCTGCCCGCCAGTCCGCCGTGACGCGGGCCACGTCGTCGGGGTGGATGATCGCCTGCCAGCCCGCGCTGTCGAGGCCCCCAGGCGGGACGCCCGCATAGGCGTAGACCCGCTCGTTGAACCAGGTGGCGCGGCCTTGCGCGTCGGTGGCCCAGACGAAGTTCGGCAGCACCTGCGAGAGAACGCGGAACTGCTCCTCGCTGTCGCGAAGCGCCGCCTCGGCCTGCTTGCGGGCGGTGATGTCCATGGCCGTTCCGACCACGCGGATACACGTCCCGTCGGCGAACAGGCCGCGGCCCTTGGCGGCGACCCAGCGGACGAGCCCGTCCTCCTTGCCGACCGTGCGGTATTCCACGTCGTAGAGGCTACGCCGGGCGGGATCCGCCGCGGCGGCATAGGCCGCGAGGGTGGCCTCGCGGTCGTCCGGGTGGAGGCCGGCGGCGTAGTCGGCCATCGTAACCGACACGTCGGGCGAGATGCCGAACATCGCCTTCACCCGGGCCGGCCAGTACAGGGTGTCGGCGACGACGTCGACGTCCCACAGCCCGATCTCGGCGGCCTCGGTCGCCAGTCGCAGCCGGGCCTCGCTCTCGCGCAAGCGATCCTCGGCCCGCCGGCGCGCGGTGTCGTCGAGGTGGAGCCCGTCCCAGATCACATGGTCGTCGACGAGGCGCGGCGCCGCGATGATGCGGGTATGGACGAGGCGGCCGTCGGGACGGCGCATCGGCGCCTCGACGTCGAAATGGGTCAGGTCGCGGATCGCCTCGGCCTCGGCCTCGGCGATCCGCGCGCGGTGCTCGGGCAGGATCAGGTCGTAGGCCGCCG
The DNA here is from genome assembly GCF_040593685.1 of Methylobacterium sp. EM32. Classification (NCBI taxonomy): domain Bacteria; kingdom Pseudomonadati; phylum Pseudomonadota; class Alphaproteobacteria; order Hyphomicrobiales; family Methylobacteriaceae; genus Methylobacterium; species Methylobacterium sp. EM32. The sequence goes on from NZ_JBEXZS010000234.1 coordinate 68,271, forward strand.
CGGGATCGGCCAGCACGGCGTCGGCCGGCACGCCAGTCATGCGCTCGAAGCCCTGCGAGACCGTGACGAAGCGCCGGCCGGTCCCGTCGCGGGGCGTGGCCATCTGGTAGACGTAGCCGCCGGGCAGGTGGTCGGTCAGCGCGCGCAGGCGCGCCTCGGCCTCGCGCAGGTCCGTCTCGGCGGCGACGCGCCCGGTCGTCTCGGTGCAGGCGCAGAACATGCCGATGACCCGGGCCGTCTCGTCCCGCAGCGGGGAGTAGGAGAAGGTGAACCAGGTCCGCTCGTCGTAGCCGTGCCGGTTCATCACCAGCGGCAGGTCTTCCGAGAAGGTCGGCTCCCCGGACAGGGCCCGGTCGATCAGCGGGGCGATGTCGGGCCAGATCTCCGACCAGATGTCGTGGAAGCGCCGGCCGAGCGCCGCCGGATGCTTATCGCCGAGGATCTCCGCATAGGCGTCGTTGTAGAGGAAGCCGAGCGCGGGCCCGAACGCCACGAACATCGGGAAGCGCGAGCCGAGCATCAGGCTCAAGGTCGCGCCGAGGCAAGGCGGCCAGCTCTCCGGCGGTCCCAGCGGCGAATCCGACCAGTCGTGGGCGCGCATCATCGCGCCCATCCGGCCGCCGCCGGCGAGGAAGGGCGGATGCCCGGGGGCGGGGCGCTCAGGCATGCCGTCGAGACAGGTTCGGTCGCAGGGTCATCGGGCCGGCCAGGATGAGGTTCGTCCGGGTGAGGCCCGTGCAGGTAAGGCTCGCGCGACCACCGTCGAGACCCTATCGCCGATGGCGGAGCGGGCGGAAGGGCGATTGGTCCGGAGCACACAGGTCACAGGTGAACTCCGTGCACCCTCGCTGGTCGACGACCGCAGGCCCCCCTTCGCCCGCGCCCCCGGCGGGCCCATATGGGGCTCTCCGCGACCAAGGACGATCGGAGACCGCCCGCATGCCGACCTACCAGAAGGACGAAGCCGCCATCGCCCGGCTCACCCCCGAGCAGTACCGCGTCACGCAGCAGAGCGGCACCGAGCGGCCCGGCACCGGCGAGTACCTCGACAACAAGGCCCCGGGGATCTACGTCGACATCGTGTCCGGCGAGCCGCTCTTCGCCTCCTCCGACAAGTACGAGTCGGGCTGCGGCTGGCCGAGCTTCACCAAGCCGATCGAGCCGGCCCACGTCGCGGAGCTGCGCGACACCTCGCACGGCATGGTCCGCACCGAGGTCCGCTCCAAGCACGGCGATAGCCATCTCGGCCACGTCTTCCCGGACGGTCCGCGGGACCGGGGCGGCCTGCGCTACTGCATCAACTCCGCCTCGCTGCGCTTCGTCCCCCGCGACCGGATGGCGGCCGAGGGGTATGGCGAGTATCTTGATCAGGTCGAGGGGTGAGGTAGGAACAGTCTGAGATTCGCCGCGAGGACGCCGCCGCGAGAAATTCTCATCTCCCCCCATCCACGACCTCATCCTGAGGTGCCGCGTAGCGGCCTCGAAGGAGGCCTCCAGATACCGCTGCGATCCCTGGAGGCCTCCTTCGAGGTCAGTCGATCGTCGATCGACTGACGCCTCAGGATGAGGTCGTGGGTTGGGATAAATGATGTCGATGAGTCGAACAGGCTCTGGCGCGCATAGTCTCGCACGGAGGGCGCCCGCCCCTACAACCGCGCCCTCACCTCCTCCACCACCCGCTCCGGCGTGAAGCCGAAATGCCGGGCGAGGTCGGCCTCCGCCCCCGAAGCCCCGTAGCCGGTCATGCCGACGAAGCCGCCCTCCTCGCCGAGATAGCGGTCCCAGCCGAGACGCACCGCCGCCTCGATCCCGACCCGGACCGTACCGGGCCCCAGCGTCTCGCGGCGATAGGCGGCGTCCTGGCGCTCGAACAGCTCCCAGGACGGCATCGAGATGACCGCCGTCGGGACGCCTTCCGCCTCCAGGCGGCGGCGGGCCTCGACGGCGAGGGCGACCTCGGAGCCGGTGGCGAGCAGCGTGGCGCGGCGGGGGCCCGAGGCCTCTTCCAGCACGTAGGCGCCGCGGGCGGACAGATTCTCGGTCCCTCCCTCGCGGCGCAGGGCCGGCAGGGCCTGGCGGGCGAAGATCAGCGAGGACGGGCCGGTGCGGGTCTGGAGCGCGATCTCCCAGCATTCCGCCGCCTCGACGGCGTCGGCCGGGCGCAGGACCAGCATGTTGGGGATGGCCCTCAGGGACGCCAGGTACTCGACCGGCTGGTGGGTCGGCCCGTTGCGGCCGATGCCGACGGAATCGTGGCTGAACACGAAGGGCACCGGCAGACCCATCATGGCGGCGAGCCGCAGGACCGGGCGCAGATAATCCGAGAAGACCAAGTAGGTGACGCCGACCGGCACGACGCCGCCATGGGCGGCCATGCCGTTCATCATCGCCCCCATGGCGTGCTCGCGGATGCCGTAATGGACGTAGCGCCCGCCCTGATCCTCGGCGGTGAAGGATTTGAGGCGGCGCTTGTGCTGGGTCGCGCCCTCGAGGTCCGGCGCGCCGGAGAGGAGTTCGGGGATCGCCTCCGCCAGCCGGTCGACCAGTTCGCCCGAGAGCGCGATGCCGGATTGCGCCTGCCCCGAGCGTGCGGCCTCGTCGCGGAACGCGCGCAAGGGGGCGTCCCAGCCCTCCGGCAACGTGCCGTCGCGCAGGCGGTCGAGGAGGCGGCGGCGTTCCGATGGCAGAGCGGCGACGCGGCGCGTCCAGGAGTCGAAGTCCGGCGCGCTGCGCTCGCCGGCCGCGCGCCAGGCCGCGCGGATTTCCTCCGGGATCTCGAAGGCGGGGTGGGGCCAGTTCAGGGCCTTGCGGGCGGCGGCGCTGAGGGAGGACGGGATCCGGGCGGAGTGGGCCGCCCGCGTGCCCTCGACGCCGGGCAGGCCGCGGCCGATCACGGTGGTGCAGCGGATCATCGAGGGGCGTGGATCGGCCTTGGCGAGCAGCAGGGCCGCAGAGACCGCCTCGATGTCGTGCCCGTCGACCTCCTGCACGTGCCAGTGGCTGAGGCGGAACCGCGCCGCCATGTCGTCGCTCAGCGCGAGGTCGATCGCGCCGTCGTCGGTCATCCGGTTGTCATCCCAGAGGAAGGTGAGCTTGCTTAAGGCCAGGTGGCCGGCGAGCGAGATCACCTCCTGGCCGACGCCCTCCTGCAGGCAGCCGTCGCCGACGAGAGCATAGGTGCGGTGGTCGACGAGGTCGGGCCCGAGCCAGCGGTTGAGATAGGCCTCGGCCAGCGCCATGCCGGCGGCGTTGGCGATGCCCTGGCCGAGGGGACCGGTGGTGGTCTCGATGCCGTGGGCGGGAGCGTATTCCGGGTGGCCCTCGCAGGGCGAGCCGAGCTCGCGGAAGCGCTTGACGTCGTCGAGCCCGATCCCCTCGTAGCCCGAGAGATGCAGCAAAGAATACAGCAGCATCGAGCCGTGGCCGTTCGACAGGACGAAGCGGTCGCGGTCGAACCAGAGCGGCTCGCGGGCCAGGAACTTGAGATGGCGGGTGAAGAGCGCCGTCACCGTGTCGGCGGCGCCGAGCGGCGTGCCCGGATGCCCCTCGCCCACCCGCTCGATCGCGTCGATGGACAGGAAGCGGATCGCGTCCGCGAGCGCGCGCGGCTCGGTGCCGGTCATCGGGGGTCCCTCCCGGGGGATGTTGGGTGCTCTTGAGGCAAGATCACCCAACCGCCCCCGGGAACGGAACTCAAACGAGGTTTTCTCGCGCGTAGATGAACGCGATTCACCTCACGCCTCAGGCGGCGATCAGCCCGCCCATCCGGGCGACCCGGCCGAGATGGTGGTCGGCGTCGCCGAAGAGCTGGTCGATCATCGTCACTCGCTTGAAGTAGTGGCCGACGCTGTACTCCATCGTCACGCCGACGCCGCCATGGAGCTGCACTGCGCCCTGGCCGACGATGCGGCCGGAGCGGCCGATCTGCACCTTGGCGCCGGCGATCGCCCGGGCGCGCTCGTCGGCGTCGTCCTCGCCGGCCATCATGGTGGCGAGGAAGGCCATCGAGCGGGCCTGCTCCAGCGCGATGAACATCTCGGCAGCCCGGTGCTGGAGCACCTGGAACGAGCCGATCGTCACCCCGAACTGCTTGCGGGTCTTCAGGTACTCGACCGTCAGCCGGTGCATCCGGTCCATGGCGCCGACCGCCTCGGCGCAGAGCGCCGCGATGGCCTCGTCGGTGACCCGCTCGATCACCGGAAGGGCGCCGGCGGGATCGCCGATCACCGCGTCGGCCCCGACGCGGACCGAGGACAGCGAGATCTCCGCCGCCCGCATCCCATCCTGGGTCGGGTAGCCGCGGCGCGACACGCCCTCGGCGTTGGCCTCGACCAGGAACAGGCCGATCCCGTCGCGATCGCGCCGCGAACCACTGGTCCGGGCCGAGACGATCAGCCGGTCGGCGCTGTCGCCGTGCAGGACGAGCGACTTCTCGCCTTCCAGCACCCAAGCATCGCCGTCGCGACGCGCGGTGACGCCGACGTCGTGGAGGTCGTAGCGGGCCTGGCGCTCGGTATGGGCCAGCGCGTAGCGGGTCTCGCCGGCGATGAGGCCGGGCAGCCACTCGGCGCGCTGTTCAGGGGTGGCGGCGTGGCGCAGCACGCCGCCGGCGAGCACGACGGTCGCGAGGTAGGGTTCCAGCGCCAGCGCGCCGCCGAACGCCTCCATGACGATCATCGTCTCGACCGGCCCACCGCCGATGCCGCCATCCTCCTCCGAGAACGGCACCGCGAGCAGGCCCTGCTCGGCGTAAGCCGCCCACATCACCTTCGCGAAGGCCTCGGGCTCCTTCCCGTAGCGCTTGCGGGATTCGAAATCGTAGCGGTCGGCGAGGAGCCGCTCGACGCTGTCCTTGAGGAGGCGCTGCTCCTCGCTCAGATCGAAATCCATCGGGTCTTTTCCGTTCTCGCCGGTCTCTGGAATACAGCTAGCTCAGTGAATCCCGCCCAATGACCTCATCCTGAGGTGCTGTTGCTTGCAGCAGCCTCGAAGGAGGGCTCCAGAAGTCACCGCGATTTCTGGAACCCTCCTTCGAGGTCAGTCGATCGTCGATCGACTGACACCTCAGGATGAGGTCGCGGGGTGGAGATGCCGAACGATCCGATCCGGTCTCCGGCAGTCCCCATCCCACAGCCGAGGCTCAGAGCCCCAGGATCGCCTTCGCGATGATGTTCTTCTGGATCTCGTTCGAGCCGCCGTAGATCGAGATCTTGCGCCAGTTGAAGTAGGTCGGCGCGGCCGGGCCCGCCCAATCGGGACCGACCGGCGGCTCGTTGCTCAGATGCTCGTCGCCCTCCTCCTCCGGTACGAAGGGCAGTGCGTAGGGGCCGACGACCTCGAGCAGCAGCTCCGTCGTCGCCTGCTGGATCTCCGAGCCCTTGATCTTGAGGATCGAGGAGGCTGGGTCCGGCTTGCCCTTCTCGCGGGTGCGCTCGGCGGCGACGACGCGCAACTGCGTCATCTCCAGCGCCTTCAGCTCGATCTCGAGCGCCGCCAGCTTCTCGCGGAAGCGCGGATTCTCTAGGATCGGCGTGTCGCCGACCCGCTCCAGCGCCGCCAGCTCCTTCAGGCGCCGGATGCGCTGCTTGGAGACGCCGACGCGGGCTATGTTGGTGCGCTCGTTGCCGAGCAGGAACTTGGCGTAGTCCCAGCCCTTGTTCTCCTGGCCGACCAGGTTCTCGACCGGCACCTTGACGTCGTCGAAGAAGACCTCGTTGACCTCGTGCCCGCCGTCGATGGTCTGGATCGGCCGCACGGTGATGCCCGGCGTCTTCATGTCGATGAGGAGGAAGCTGATGCCCTCCTGCTTCTTCACGGTCGCATCGGTGCGCACGAGGCAGAAGATCCAGTCGGCATGCTGGCCGAGCGTGGTCCAGGTCTTCTGGCCGTTGACGATGTAGTGGTCGCCCTCGCGCACCGCCTTGGTCTTGAGCGAGGCGAGGTCGGAGCCGGAGCCCGGCTCGGAGAAGCCCTGGCACCACCAATCGTCGATGTTGGCGATGCGGGGCAGGAAGTGCTTCTTCTGCGCCTCGTTGCCGAACTGGGCGATCACCGGCCCGACCATGTAGACGCCGAATTGCAGCGGCGACGGGGCCGGGAAGCTCTGGAGCTCGTCGAGGAAGATGTACTGGCGCACCGGATCCCAGCCGGTGCCGCCCCACTCGACGGGCCAGTTCGGCACCGCCCAGCCCTTCTTGTTGAGGATCTTCTGCCAGGTGACGATGTCATCCTTCGACGGGTGACGCCCGTCGATCAGCTTCTGGCGGATCTCCTGCGGCAGGTTCTCCTGGAAGAAGGTGCGGACTTCCTGGCGGAAGGCGCGCTCCTCGGGGGTGAAGCGAAGGTCCATGGGGTGCCTCCAGACGAGGTTGTTTGTTCTAATACTGCTGAACGCTATCCCCTCCCCCCTCTGCGGGGGAGGGTGGCCCCCGCGTTAGCGGGGGTCGGGAGAGGGGACGCCGTTTCCGGAGAGGGCGCGACCGTCATGACAGGCTCCACACCCTGCACCGTCGCGGTCCCCTCTCCCGGCCCCTCCGGGGGCCACCCTCCCCCGCGGAGGGGGGAGGGTTCATGCACACTCACGTCGCGTCCAGACTTACAGGTCCTTGAAGCCCTTGTCCTCGGCCGCCAGCCGCTCCAGCAACGCCGACGGCTTGAACGCCTCGCCGTACTCGGCTTCGTAGACCCGCAGGCGCTCCAGCACCTTCGGCAGCCCGATCGTGTCGGCCCAGAACATCGGCCCGCCGCGATAGACCGGCCAGCCGTAGCCGTTGATCCACACGATATCGATGTCGGAAGCCCGGATCGCCTTGCCCTCTTCGAGGATCTTCGCGCCCTCGTTGACCATCGGGTAGAGGGTGCGCTCCAGGATCTCCTGGTCGGTCGCATCCCGCCTCTTTACGCCCTGGCGCTCGGCGACACGCGCGATGATCTCCTCGGTCACCTTGGAGGGCGTCGCCTTGCGCTTGGCGTCGTAATCGTAGAAGCCGGCGCCGGTCTTCTGGCCGCGGCGGTCCTGCTCGCAGAGCAGGTCGCGCACGGTCTCGGACTTGTTGGTCTCCCGGCTCCAGCCGATGTCGAGGCCGGCGAGGTCGCTCATCGTGAACGGGCCCATCGGCAGGCCGAACTCGTAGATCACCCGGTCGACGTCCCAGGGGGTGACGCCCTCCAGGATCAGACGGTTGGCCTCGCGCTGGCGCTGGGCCAGCATCCGGTTGCCGACGAAGCCGTGGCAGACGCCGACCAGGACCGGGATCTTGCCGATCTTGCGGCCGATCTGCATCGCGGTGGCGATGACGTCCTTCGCGGTCTTCTCGCCGCGCACAACCTCCAGCAGCCGCATGACGTTGGCCGGCGAGAAGAAGTGCATGCCGATCACGTCGGCCGGCCGGCTCGTCATCGCCGCGATGGCGTCGACGTCGAGGTACGAGGTGTTCGAGGCCAGGATCGCACCGGGCTTGGCGATCTTGTCGAGCTTGGAGAAAATCTCCTTCTTGATGCCCATATCCTCGAACACGGCCTCGATGATGAGGTCGCACTCGGCAAGTTTTTCGAGTTCCAGCGTATCGGAGAGGAGGCCCATCCGGGTCTCGACGTCCTCAGGCTTCAGCCGGCCCTTCTTGGCGGTGTTCTCGTAGTTGGTGCGGATGGTCTTGAGGCCGCGGTCCAACGCCTCGCGCTTCGTCTCGACGATCGTCACCGGGATGCCGGCGTTCAAGAAATTCATCGAGATGCCGCCGCCCATCGTGCCGGCGCCGATGACGCCGACGCGGGCGATGGGGCGGGCGGGCATGTCGTCCGGCACGTCCGGGATCTTGGCCGCCTGGCGCTCGGCGAAGAACACGTAGCGCTGCGCCGCCGACTGATTCCCGGAGACGAGCTTCTGGAACTCGGCCCGCTCGAAGGCCAGCCCCTCGTCGAAGGGCAGCCGGCAGGCGGCCTCGATGCAGGCGATGCAGGCCTCGGGCGCCTCGAAGCCGCGGGTCTTGCGGGCATTCTCATCGCGAAAAGCCGAGAACAGGCCTGGGTTCTCGCGGCCTTCCGCGATCTTGTCGTCACGGTCGCGGATCTTGGTGAGGGGACGGCCTTCCGCCACCACCCGCTCCGCAAAGGCGACCGCGTGGGCGCGAAGCCCGTCCTCCGGTGCCAGCTCGTCGACCAGACCCATCCCGGCCGCCGCCTTGGCGCCGATCGGCGAGCCGCCGACGATCACCTCCAGCGCCTTGCGGGGTCCCACCACCCGCGGCAGCCGCTGGGTGCCGCCCGCACCCGGCAGGATGCCGAGCTTGACCTCCGGCAACCCGACCTTGGCGGACGGCACCGCCACCCGGTAGTGGCAGGCGAGCGCGGTCTCGAGCCCGCCGCCCAGCGCGTTGCCGTGGATCGCCGCGACGACGGGTTTCGAGGCGGCCTCGATCCGGTTGAGGAGGTCGGGCAGGCTGATGCCGCTCTGCGGCTTGCCGAACTCGGTGATGTCGGCCCCGGCCGAAAACATCCGGCCGCCGCCGATCAGCACGATCGCCTTGACGGCGGGATCGGCCTCCGCGGCCTCGACACCCGCCAGGATTCCCTGGCGCAGGGCGGTGCCGAGCGCGTTCACCGGGCCCGATTGCAGCGTCAGCACCGCGACCGCGCCCTCGCGGGCGGTCGCGACGACGTTGTCGTTGGTCGGGGTACCTTGGGTGGGCGTACCTTGGGCGTTGGAATCGTGCGCCATATCCTGAAAAATCCCTCTGCCGGCGTCCTCCGGGCGCCTCTTGCCGGGCGCCGTCGCGTGAGCCGGATGATGTGGCAGGTTCAGTAGATCTCGAACAGGCCCGCGGCGCCCATGCCGCCGCCGACGCACATCGTCACGACGCCGTACCTGGCGCCGCGGCGGCGGCCTTCCAGCAGGATGTGCCCGGTCATCCGCGCGCCCGACATGCCGTAGGGGTGGCCGATCGAGATCGCGCCGCCATTGACGTTCAGGCGCTCGTCCGGGATGCCGAGTTTGTCGCGGCAGTAGAGCACTTGGCTGGCGAAGGCCTCGTTCAGCTCCCACAGGTCGATGTCCTGGACCGTGAGCCCGTGCTGCTTCAGGAGCTTCGGAACCGCGAAGACCGGGCCGATGCCCATCTCGTCCGGGTTGCAGCCGGCGACTGCCATGCCGCGATAGGCGCCGAGCGGCTTGAGGCCCCGGCGCTCGGCCTCGCGCGCTTCCATCAGCACGACCGCTGCCGCCCCGTCCGAGAGCTGGCTGGCGTTGCCGGCGGTGATGAACTGCCCTTCCTTGATGCGCTGGCCGTCCTTGAACACGGGCTTCAGGCCCTGGAGATCATCCAGCTTGGTCTGGGGCCGGTTGCCTTCGTCCTGCGCGAGTGTGATCTCCTTGTGCGAGACCGCGCCGGTCGCCTTGTCGACGACGCTCATGCGGGCGGTCATCGGCACGATCTCGTCGGCGAAGCGGTTCTCGGCTTGCGCCTGCGCGGTCTTCTGCTGCGAGCGCAGGGCATAAGAATCCTGCGCCTCGCGGCTGATCCCGTAGCGCGCGGCGACGTTCTCGGCGGTCTCGATCATCGTCATGTAGATCGCCGGCACGTGCTCGACGAGCCACGGATCCTGGCCGCGGTAGCGGTTGGCCTTGTCGTTCTGGACGAGCGAGATCGACTCGAGCCCGCCGCCGACCGCGACGTCGAGCCCGTCGGTGATGATCTCCTTCGCGGCGGTCGCGATCGCCATCAGGCCCGAGGCGCATTGCCGGTCGAGGCTCATGCCCGCCACCGTCTCGGGCAGCCCGGCGCGGAGCGCCGCCTGGCGCGCGACGTTGCCGCCGGTCGAGCCCTGCTGCAGCGCCGCGCCCATCACCACGTCGCCGATCTCGGCCGGGTCGATGCCGGCGCGCTGGACGGCGTGCGCGATGGCGTGGGCGCCGAGCGCCTGTCCTTGCGTATCGTTGAACGCGCCCCGGTAGGCCTTGCCGATGGGGGTGCGCGCGGTGGCGACGATGACGGCTTCGCGCATCTCAGGAATCCTCCCACGATCCCGGCCGCCGCTCTTGCCGGCGGGGCGGGCTTTCGACCTATTATCGGGGATTGGGTATGGAGCCGCAAGGGCTCCGGAAACCGCGGTTCGAACAGGGGGTATCCCCTCGTTCCACCCTCCCCACGGCCGCGTTTTCGAAAACACGGCTTGCTTAATCGCCATACGGGGCTAAGGTCGCCCCAAAAGCAAGGCCTGTTTTGCCAAAGGCCCCGCGGGAGGACGCCCATGCAGACGCCGCTCTTCGACCTCGCCGGCCGCGTCGCCATCGTCACCGGCTCGTCCCGCGGCATCGGGCGGGCCATCGCCGAGCGCCTGGCCGAGCACGGGGCGAAGGTCGTCATCTCCTCGCGCAAGGCGGAGGCCTGCGCCCCCGTCGCCGAGGCGATCAACGCCCGCCACGGCGAGGAGCGGGCGGTCGTGATCCCGGCCAGCATCTCGTCGAAGCCCGACCTGGAGCGGCTGGCGAACGGCACGCTGGACCGGTTCGGCCGCATCGACACAGTCGTCTGCAACGCCGCCTCGAACCCGTATTACGGGCCGATGAGCGGCATCTCGGACGACCAGTTCCGCAAGATCCTCGACAACAACGTGATCGCCAGCCACTGGCTGATCGGCTTCTGTGCACCGGGCATGATCGAGCGCCGGGACGGGTCGATCATCCTGGTCTCGTCGGTCGGCGGCCTGAAGGGGTCGGGGGTGATCGGCGCCTACAACGTCTCAAAGGCGGCCGATTTCCAGCTCGCCCGCAACCTCGCGGTTGAGCTCGGGCCGCACAACGTGCGGGTCAATTGCATCGCGCCCGGTCTGATCCAAACCGACTTCGCCCGCGCCCTCTGGGAAGACCCGAAATCCCGCGCCGCCTACACGGCGCGCACGCCGCTCGCCCGCATCGGCCAGCCCGACGAGATCGCCGGCGCCGCGGTGTTCCTGGCGAGCCCCGCCGGCGCCTTCATGACCGGCCAGAGCATCGTGATCGACGGCGGGCAGACCATCACCTGACCCTCGCACCTGATCCTCGAAATTATGCCACGAGCGTCGCACGTGTTTCTTCCATCCCATCCGCGACCTCATCCTGAGGTGCGAACGGAGTGAGCCTCGAAGGAGGCTTCCAGAAGTCGCAGCGGCATCTGGAGGCCTCCTTCGAGGCTCCTTTCAGTCGCACCTCAGGATGAGGTCGCGGGTGGGATAGACTATCCTCCATCGAGAGAACTAGGCTCGCCGCGAGCCGCCAGTCACGAGTTTGCCGATGACCGAGCCGTCCTGGCCTGCCCTCTCCCTCGCCGAGGCGACCGCGCGGCTGACCGCGCCCGGCTCCCCCTTCGCGGTCGGCGAGGTCGCGATCCGCGGCGTGCCGACCCGGATCTGGGCCAACGCCCCGCTCACCCTGCGCGACATCTTCGTCGCCGGACGGGCGCACGGGGACAAAGCTTTCCTGGTCTACGAGGACGAGCGGGCGAGCTTCGAGGCGTTCGGCCGCGCCACCCTGGCGCTCGCCGCGGACCTGATCCGCGGCGGCGTGAAGCCCGGGGACCGGGTGGCGATCGCGATGCGCAACCTGCCGGAATGGCCGGTGGCGTTCTTCGCCGCGATCCTGGCCGGCGCGATCGCCACGCCCCTCAACGCCTGGTGGACCGGCCCGGAGCTCGATCACGGCTTCAGCGATTCCGGCGCCTCTGTCGCCATCGTCGACGAGGAGCGCTGGGCGCGCATCAGCGAGCGGCGTGCCGGCTATCCGGCGCTGACGCGCGTGCTGATCGCTCGTGCCCCGGCCGCCCCCGGCACCGAGAGCCTGACCGATATCATCGGCGCGGTACCGGACTGGGCCGGCCTGCCGGAGGGGGCGCTGCCGGACGTCTCGATCGGTCCGGAGGACATCGCCACCCTGTTCTACACCTCCGGCACCACCGGCCGCTCGAAGGGAGCGATCGGCACCCAGCGCGCCGGCGCCAGCGGGGTGATGGCCCACCCGTTCTCCGCCGCCCGCGCCTTCCTGCGCCGGGGCGAGCCGGTGCCGGTGCCGGACCCGAACGCCCCCCAGAAGTCGGCCCTGCTGTCGATCCCGCTGTTCCACGTCACCGGCTGCTTCGCCACGCTGGTGCCCAACCTCTACCGCGGCGGGCGGCTGGTGATGATGCGGCGCTGGGACCTCGCCCGCGCGATGGTGCTGATCGAGCGCGAGCGCTGCACCAGCGCCGGCGGTGTGCCGACGATCGCGTTCCAGCTCCTCGACGGGATGGCGGCCGGCACGCACGACCTCTCCTCGCTCGAAACCATCAGCTACGGCGGTGCCCCCGCCCCCGCCGACCTGGTGCGCCGCCTGCGTGCCGCCTTCCCGAAGGCGCAGCCGGCCACCGGCTGGGGCATGACCGAGACCACCGCCACCTTCACCCACCACCAGGGCGAGGATTACGTCCACCGCCCCGACAGCTGCGGCCCGGCGCTGCCGGTCTGCGAGGCGAAGGTGATGGACCCGGAGGAGCACCCCCTCCCCCCCGGCGCGGTCGGCGAGCTGTGGGTCAAGGGCCCGATCGTGGTCGCCGGCTACTGGAACCGGCCCGACGCCGATGCCGAGGTGCTTCGCGAGGGCTGGTTGCGCACCGGCGACCTCGCGCGAATCGACGAGGAGGGCTTCATCACCATCGTCGACCGGGCCAAGGACATGCTGATCCGCGGCGGCGAGAACATCTATTGCGGCGAGGTCGAGAGCGTCCTCTACGAGCACCCGGCGGTGGTCGACGCCGCTGTCGTCGGCATCCCGCATCCGACGCTCGGCGAGGAGCCCGGTGCCGTGGTGGCGATCGCCCGCGGCGCGGACGCCGACGAGGAGAGCCTGCGCGCCTTCGTGGCCGCGCGGCTCGCCGCGTTCAAGGTCCCGGTGCGCATCCTGCTCCACGACGAGATCCTGCCGCGCAACCCGAACGGCAAGATCCTGAAGGGCGAGCTGAAGAAGCTGTTCGAGTGATTTTTTGATCTCACTGACGGAGTTGAAACCCTCCGCGTCATCCCGGGGTCGCGCAGCGGAGACCGGAATCCAGATCCGCGAAAGGTCCAGAACAGGGCGGATCGCGTTCCGCCTTATCTTGTAAAAACTGCATCTCTGGATTCCGGGCTCTTGCCTTCGGCAAGCCCCGGAATGACACGGAGGGTGCGTTTAATTTCGAGCCCTGTCTGGAACGACGCGCGTCAAAAACCGGGAAGGTCGGATAGAGATCATCCCAAAGTGGATCGAATTCTTCGATCATTCGGATCTTCCGATCGTGCCACCTCTTCTTCAGCGTTTTTTCGATCGCAATCGCTTCCTGTGCTCGCTACTACTTTTCGTACTAGACGAAGCGTTCGGGAATAAGCTGACCGAATTCGGCTTCATGGAGGGGGCCGCACGCTCCGCCCTCACTCGACGTAGAACCCCCCACCCTCGAAGGTCACCCCGGCATAATCCCCCCGGCGCCAGCGCAGGCGCACCGTGAGGTTGCGCAGGTCGTGGGCAGCGATGACGAGGGGGAAGGTGTCGGGCAGGGCGATGCGGGCGGGGACGCGCAGGCGCGCGCCCTCGTTCGAGATGTCGGCGATCGCGCAGGCGACGGAGTGATCGGGGCCGAGCACGATCCGCCCCTGCTGGACCAGGCGGCGCCGCCGGCTCGCCCGGGGAATCGGTGCGGAATCCCGGCCGCCATCGTCCGCGACGCCGTCGGTCTCCCGCAGATCGGTCATGGATTCCCCTTGAACCGGGCCCCGGCGCCCGCGTGGGAACGCTTACGGCTTTCTCGACGCCGCGAAAACCCGGCGCGCCGTGTGTCAGCTCGTGGACATTGGCGATCGCGTTAACCAAGCGTCAAGCCTGTTCCTTCATCTCTCGTTAGCCATCAACCGTCGAACAGTCCCGGCCATGCCCGCAGCTCCGCCCACAGTGAAGCACCGCTCCCCTCCGCCCGAGAGCCCGGTCGCCGGCCTGATCGCCCGCCGCCGGGCCCGAGAGGCGGCGGCGGAGCGGGGCGTGTTCGGCGCCGCGATCCTGCTCGCGCTCACCGCCACGGGATTCGCCGGCTACACCCTGTCCCAGCCGGCCCGGCCCTACGACGTGCGGGAGGTGCTGCCGGCGCTGGCCGGGCCGTTCTCCTGGAAGCGCAATGTCGCGGAGGCCCGCGCGCCCGAGCCCGACCTCGATCCCCTGGTCACCGGCTCGCTGGCGGAGGCGCCGGCGGCGCCCGCTCCAGGGCCGGTCGCGGCCCTGCCGGAGCGGACGGGGCCGCCGCCCTCCTCGGGCTTCGCCCTGCGCCGCGCCGCCGCGGGCCAGGCCGTGGTGGAGGGGCGCGACGGCCTGCACGAGATCGCCGTCGGCTCCACCCTGCCCGGGGCCGGGCGGGTCCTGTCGATCCGCAGCACCAGCGCCGGCTGGATCATCATCACCACCGAGACGATCATCGGGCCGACCCCGCTGTGAGCGCGCAGCGGCAAGCCCCGAGCAAGCCACGAGCAAGCCGCTGCAAGCCCCGAGCAAGCGTGGCCTCCTAGAGCGGAGGCTCCTGCCCGGTGCCGTGCCGCTGCGGCAGGCAGCCCCTTCCCACCGTGCCGATGGGCCGGAGACGAATCCGTGACCAGCACCCTGACGAGCTACATGCTCCTGTCGCGGAACCTCGCGACCTCGCTGCAGCGCAAGGGCAACGAGCCGATCGTCGCCCGCGAGACCGCCTACTACCAGGCCAATATCGGCAAGGTGCAGTCGATCGACGACTTCATGGCCGACAAGCGGCTCTACAACTACGCAATGAAAGCCTTCGGCCTCGAGGACATGACCTATGCCAAGGCGTTCATGCGCAAGGTCCTGACCGAGGGCGCGAGCGACCCGACGGCCTTCGCCAATCGCTTGGCCGACGACCGCTACGTCGCCTTCGCGAAGGCCTTCGACTTCGCGGCCGGCGCCACCGCGCAGGGCACCGATCCGACGATGGTCACGGAGGATTACGTGCTCCCGGGGGCCAGCGCGAAGCTCACCCTCCCGGGCGCGCTCGCCGCGTCCTACAACTTCTCCGGCACCAACGAGGCGAGCTTCACCCTCTCCTCGCAGCTCGACGCGACCACGACGAAGAGCACCGCCATCGTCCTCAACAAGGCGACCTTCGCCGGCAAGGTCGCGGATCTCGCCAAGGTCACCCCGGCCGAGATCGCCGACGCGATCAACGCCCAGATCGCCGCCTCCGGCGCTGGCGGGCTGGCGGGCAAGGTGCAGGTCGGCCTCACGGCGAATGGCAGCCTGGGCTTCGAGACCACCGACTACGCCGATCTCGGCTACGACGGCGAGCAAGGCGGCACCGGCGGGAACGCCGACACGATCTACTTCGCCGGCGGCACGAACCGCACCGTCACGGTGAGCAACGCCGCCTTGTCGGCTCCCGGCCAGACCGCGGTCGACATCGGCAACGGCACGGATCCCTCGCCCAGCGCCAACGTCAAGGGCGTGGTCGACGCCTATCTGCAGCAGAGCCTCGAGGGCGATGCCGGTGCCGAGGATACCGGGGTGCGCCTTGCCCTCTACTTCGCCCGCAAGGCGCCTTCGCTGAAGAGCGGCTACGACATCCTGGGCGACCCCGCCCTGACCCAGGTCATCAACACGGTGATCGGCCTGCCGGCGACGAGCAGCGCCACCACCAGCGAGGCCCTGGCGGTGCGCGCCAGCCTCATCGCCTCCAAGGTCGACTTCGCAAGCTTCAACGACCCGGCCAAGGTCGAGGCCTTCGCCCGGCGCTTCGCGGCGATCTGGGACGCGCAGAACAACACCGCCACGGATCCGATCCTGGCCCTGTTCAGCAACGGCCAGGCGTGAGGCGGCGATGCAGAACAGCCTCTACGTCAACCTCTCGGCCCAGGTCGCCCTCGACAAGCGCCTGACCACCATCGCCAACAACGTCGCCAACATGGCGACGGCGGGCTTCCGCGCCGAGGAGACGAAGTTCTCCGCCCTGCTCGCCCAGGCGACCAAGGGCGCGGTGGCCTTCGTGGGCTCGGGCGACACCTACCTGTCGCGGGCCTCCGGGCCGATCACCAAGACCGATTCCCCCCTCGATGTCGCGATCCAGGGCGATGCCTGGCTCGGCATCGGCGGAGCGTCCGGTCCGGTCTATACCCGCGACGGGCGCCTCACGATGGACGCCACCGGGCAGCTGCGCACCCTCACCGGGCAGCCGGTGCTCGATCCCGGCGGTTCGCCCCTCCTCCTCGACCCGCAACAGGGTCCGCCGACCATCGGGCGCGACGGCAGCATCTACCAGGGCACCAACCAGGTCGGGTCGCTCGGCGTCTTCATCCTCGACAAGAAGGGCACGCTCACTCGCGCGCCTGGCAACGCCGTGACCTCCAGCCTGCCGGTGCGGCCGGTGCAGGACTTCACCGGCATCGGGGTCGTCCAGGGCTACGTCGAGGGCTCGAACGTCAACCCGATCATGGAGATGACGAAGCTCATCACCATCCAGCGCGCCTTCGAGAGCGCCGCCACCGCGACCGCGGAGGCCGAGTCCTCGCTCCAGAGCGCCGTGAAGTCGCTCTCGCCGCAGGGGAGCTGAGATCATGGTCGCGCATCCCGTGGCGCCGGACCCGATCGCGCGCCTCGCCGAGGCGATGGCGGCGGCCCGGCAGGACGGAGCCCTGGTGCGGATCGGCGGACCGATCCGCGAGGTGACGGCGAGCGCCTGCCGCATCGGCGGCGTCGCCCCCTTCGTGCGCCTCGGCGACCGGATGAGCTTCTCCGCCAACGGGCGCGCGCAGGTCGGCGAGATCGTCCGGGTCGATGCCGAGGGCGCGACGCTCAAGGGCTACGAGAGCCGGATCGAGGCCGGGATCGGCACGATCGCCCATCGTCTCGGGCCGGCGGAGCTGCGGCCCGATCCGAGCTGGAAGGGCCGGGTCATCGACGCCCTCGGGCGCCCGGTGGACGGCGCGGGACCGCTCAGCGCCGGCGCGCTCGCCGTCCCCCTCGACGCCGACCCGCCGGCGGCGCTCGGCCGGGCCCGGGTGCGGGCCCCCCTGCGCACCGGGGTCCGGGCGCTCGACCTGTTCACCCCGCTCTGCGCCGGCCAGCGCATCGGCATTTTCGCGGGCTCCGGCGTCGGCAAGTCGACCCTGCTCGCCATGCTGGCGGGGGCCGACGGCTTCGACAGCGTCGTGGTCGCCCTGGTCGGCGAGCGCGGGCGCGAGGTGCGCGAGTTCCTCGAAGGCGCCCTGGCGCCGAGCCGCGACCGCGCCGTGGTGGTGGTCTCGACCGGCGACGAGAGCCCGATGATGCGCCGCCAGGCGCCGAAGGTGGCGCTGGCCGTCGCCGAGGCATTTCGCGATCGCGGCGAATCGGTGCTCCTGATCGTCGATTCGGTGACCCGCTACGCCCATGCCGCCCGCGACGTGGCGCTGGCGGCCGGCGAGCCGGCGGTAGCCCGCGGCTACCCGCCGAGCGTCTTCTCCGACTTGCCGCGCCTGCTGGAGCGGGCCGGCCCGGGCCTGGAAGGCCGCGGCACCATCACGGGCGTGTTCTCGGTGCTGGTCGACGGCGACGACCACAACGATCCCGTCGCCGACAGCATCCGGGGCACGCTGGACGGCCACGTCGTCCTCGACCGGGCCATCGCTGAGCAGGGGCGCTATCCCGCGGTCGATCTCCTCGGCTCGATCTCGCGCCTCGCCACCGAGGTCTGGACGCCCGAGCAGCGCGACCTGATCCGCAAGCTCAGGGCGATGATGGCGCGCTTCGAGGAAACCCGGGACCTGCGCCTGATGGGCGGCTACCGGGCCGGGACCGATGCCGAGCTCGACCAGGCCATCGGCCTGGTGCCGCGGATCTACGAGGCGCTCCGCCAGGATCCGGGCCAGCCGCCGAGCCGCGACGCGTTCCTGGAACTCGCCCAGAGCCTGCGGGGCTAGACGCGCGATGCCCTCGAGCCTGCCCCCGCCCGTGCCGTTCAAGCCCCGCGCAAGCCTGTGCGGGTCTATTCCGCTCCACGTTCCGGCTTCGCGAATCGCATCCTCGCGAGCCCCGTCCTGCCTGCGTCCCATTCGAAGCATTTTGACGAACGAGGTCCCGCAATGAGTCTCATCGGCGTGCTCCGCTCCGGTGTCTCGGGCATGAATGCCCAGTCCAACCGCATCTCGACGGTGGCGGAGAACATCCAGAATTCCGGCACGACGGGCTACAAGCGCAGCTCGACGGAGTTCTCCTCGCTGCTGATCGCCGATACCGGGACCGGCAACTACAATTCCGGCTCGGTCAATACGACCGTGCGGCGCACGGTGAGCGAGGGCGGCACCATCAACGCCACGACCTCGAAGTCCGACCTCGCGATCGACGGCAACGGCTTCTTCGTCGTCAACGACCCGTCCGGCGCGCCGCTCCTGACCCGCGCCGGCAACTTCAAGATCGACGCCACCACCAACACCTTCACCAACGCCGCCGGCATGACCCTGATGGGCTACAGCCTGCTCGACGGCGAGCCCTCGACGACCCTCAACGGCGTCGCCGACATGGTTCCGATCAGCCTCGCCTCGGTCAGCAGCCGGGCGACGCCGACCACCAAGGGCACCCTGTCGGGCAAGCTTCCGGTCGACGCGAACGCAGCCGCCATCGGCCAGTACTCGAAGAAGTACTCGCTCGTGACCTACGACAACGTCGGCAAGGCGCGGACGGTCGACATCTACGTGGCGAAGAACGCGAACGACACCTGGACGGTCTCGCTCTACGACGCCGCCGCCAACCCGACGCCCGCGGGTACCACCCCGGCCCTGCCGGCCGGCACGCCGCTGGCGAGCACCACGCTCGGCTTCGACGCCCAGGGCAAGATCACCGGCACCGGTGCCGCGGCAGGCCCCTATACGGGCCCGAAATCCATGACCCTGACTGTCCCGGGCGGTCAGAGCATGGCCCTCGACCTCTCCGCCATGACCCAGCTCGCCGGCGACTACGCGGTGGACGGCAAGGCCAACGGCCAGGCGCCGGCCGCGGTGACCGGCACATCGTTCGACGCGGACGGCACCGTCTACGCCAATTTCGACGACGGCACGCGCCTCGCGGCCTTCAAGATCCCGGTCGCCACCGTGCCGAGCGCCGACAACCTCGAGCCACGCTCCGGCAACGTCTACCGGCCGACGGTCGATTCCGGCGCGATCCAGGTCGGCTTCGCCAGCCAGGGCGGCCGCGGCAGGATCCTGTCGGGCTCCCTCGAGCAGTCGAACGTCGACGTCAGCACCGAGCTCACCGCGATGATCGAGGCGCAATCGACCTATACCGCGAACTCGAAGGTGTTCACGACCGGCAACGAGATGCTCGACACCCTGATGAGCCTGAAGCGGTAGCGGCCGAAGAACAGTCATCCGGAGCTGACAGATGGGCCTCTCGCTCGCGCTCAACTCGGCACGCTCGGCGCTCCTCGCGACGTCGAGCCAGATCGCCACCACCGCCCGCAACACCGCGGGGGCGAACGACCCCGGCTACTCGCGCAAGGTCGTCAGCCTGGTGAGCGGTGCCGGCGGGACCACCGTCGTCGTGACCCGCGCGAGCGATGCGGCCCTGTTCACCCGCAAGCTCTCGGCGGCCTCGGCCGCCGCCGAGGGCCAAGCCCTCCTCGACGGCCTCACCGCCCTGTCGAAGACGGTCGGCGACACCAGCGACGCGGGCTCGCCGGCCGCACGGCTCGGCGCCTTCAACGCGGCGCTCCAGGCCGCCGGCAACCGCCCGGACGACGCCGTCCTCGCCCGGAATGCGATCGAGAGCGCCCGCGACCTCGCCACGAGCCTCAACAGCGCGGCGGAGGCGGTTCACGGCGCCCGCCTCCAGGCCGACCAGGGCATGGCGGACTCGGTCGCGCGGATCAACGACCTGCTCGGCCAGTTCGACCTGGCCAACAAGGCGGTGATGCGCGGCACGGCGAGCGGCCAGGACGTCAGCGACAGCCTCGACGACCGCGACCGCATCCTGTCGCAGCTCTCGGCCGAGATCGGCATCTCGGTCTCCGACCGGCCGGGCGGCGACATGGCGATCACCACCGACAGCGGCGTGGCTTTGTTCGACCGGGGCGCCCGGACGGTGAGCTTCACCCCGACGGCGGCGTTCTCCGCCGGCACGGTCGGTGCGGCCGTGATGGTCGACGGGGTGCCGGTCACCGGGGCCAGTTCCCCGATGCGCCTCGCGAGCGGGCGGCTCGCCGGCCTCGCGTCCTTGCGCGACGAGGCGGCCGTCACCTACGAGAACCAGCTCGACGCCATCGCCGGCGCCCTGGTCGACACCTTCAAGGAGGCCGATACCCGCAGCGCTCCGGCCTATGTCGGGCCGAAGGCCGGCCTGTTCACCGCGGGCTCCGGCGGCACCCTGCCGGGCTCGGTCGCCGGGCTCGCCGGCCGCATCGCGCTCAACGCCGCCGCCGACCCGCAGGCGGGCGGCATTGTCACCGCCCTGCGCGACGGCGGCATGAACGGCAGCGCCTACCGGTCCAACCCGGGCGGCGACGCGGCCTATGCCGAGCGCCTGCGCGCCCTGACCGACGGGCTCGCGACGGCGCGCAGCTTCACCCCGGGTCCGCCGCTGAACGAGACCGCGACGCTCGCGGGCTTCGCGGCGGATTCCGCCGGCTGGCTCGAAGCGACCCGCAAGGCCGCGTCCGGCGAGGTCGATTACCAGAAGACCGTGCTCAGTCGGGCGACGGACGCCCTGTCGAACGCCGTCGGCGTCAACGGCGACGACGAGACCGCCCAGATGCTGCAGCTGCAGCGCTCCTACACCGCCTCGGCCAAGATCCTGACCATGGTGGATACCCTGCTCCAGACCCTCCTGACCGCGATCCGGTGAGTCCTCCCGGCCCCCGCAAGACAGAGCCCTGCCCGCCATGATGACCACGAGCTACATCTCCAGCCTGAGCCTGTGGAACGCGCCGCGGAGCGCCACGGCCCGGCTCCAGACCGAGCTGGCCAACGCGAACCAGGAAGTCGCCGGGGGACGCTACGCGGATGTCGGCCTCGCCCTCGGCGGCCAGGTCAGCCGCAGCCTGTCCCTGCGCCAGAGCGCGGCGGAGATCACCTCCCTCAAGGACAGCAACGGCCTCGCCGCGCTGCGCCTCGGGACGAGCCAGACCGTCCTGCAGCAGCTGCAGAAATCCGCCGACGCGCAATTCGCCAGCCTGACCGGCCTGCCGGCGGACAAGCGCGTCGCCGCGATGGCGGCCTCGGCCGGCGACACCCTCGCGTCGCTGACGGGCTTGCTCAACTCCTCGGCGAGCGGGCAGGCCCTGTTCTCCGGCATCAACACCGGCGTCCAGCCGATCCGCGACGGGGCCGTGGCGGCTGCGACGACCGCCGCGACGACGGCGTTCCAGGCCGCCTTCGGCTTCCCGCCGAATGATGCCCGGGCCTCTACCCTGACGGCGTCGCAGATCAAGGGCTTCCTCGAGGGGACGCTCGCGGCCCAGTTCGCCGACCCGAACTGGGGCACCACCTGGTCGCAGGCCTCGGACACGGCCGTGGCCAGCCGGATTTCGCTGGGCGAGACCGTCACCACCTCGGTCAGCGCCAACGGAACGGCGTTCCGCCAGCTCGCGCAGGCCGCGATCGTGTCGGGGCTCGGCCTCGCCGGCCTCTCGGCCGACGCCCAGGCTGTCGTCTCCGACCGGGCGATGGGCCTCCTGAGCCAGGCCAGCACGGGGCTGGTCTCGCTCCAGGCCGATCTCGGCCGCAGCCAGTCGCGGATCACCGACGCCAATGCCCGGCTCGACGCGCAATCCGCCCGCATCAAGACGGAGATCGCCGCCCTCGAAGAGGTCGACCCGATCGAGGCCCAGACCCGGTTCTCCGCCGCCAAGACCCAGCTCCAGATGTCCTACTCGCTCACCGCGCAGATCCAAGAGCTGTCGCTCCTGAAATACGTCGCGTAAGCGCCCTGCGACCCGCCGTCCGCTCCCGCGCCGCGTCCAGACGCGCATGACACCAGACCGACGAGGCATCGGCCCGATGTATCGCTTTTCCTATTCCGAGATCCTGGAGGACGCGCCCGAGGTCGGCCGCGAGCGCGAGCGCGCCGCCTTCGACCGGGCCCTCACCCTTCTGCGCGACGTCGAGGCCCGCGGCCTCGCCGGGCCGGAGCGGACCGCCGCGGTCGGCTACGTGCAGGATCTGTGGAACATCCTGATCGCCGACCTCCTGGGTCCCGACAATGCCCTGCCCCCCGCCCTGCGCGACGACCTCGTGTCGATCGGCGCCTGGACCATGCAGGAGGCGGGCGCCGTGCTGAGTTCGCCCGAGCGCAGCCTCGCCGCGCTGATCGAGGTGAACACCTCGATCCGCGACGGGCTCCGGTGAGCCGCGCCATGCGCCTGTCGCTGCGCGCCGGAGAGCGGATCTACATCAACGGTGCCGTGCTGCGGGTCGACCGGAAGGTCGCGGTCGAGCTTCTGAACGACGCGACCTTCCTGCTCGAGAGCCACGTGCTGCAGGCCGAGGACGCGACGACGCCTTTGCGCCAGCTCTACTTCGCCGCCCAGACCATGCTGATCGATCCCGGCCAGACCGCGGCGGCGCGGGCGCTCTACGACGGCCTCCGCGACGGCCTCCTGGCGGCGACCGGCGAGACGGTCCTGCGCGACGGGCTCGCCGCCGCCCATGCGCTCGTCGAGGGCGGCCGCCTGTTCGAAGCCTTGAAGCTGATCCGCGGGCTCTATCCCCTTGAGGCGGCCCTGATGAGCGCCGGGGAAACGCCTGCCGCCCCGGCGCCGGGCCCGGGCCTGACCGCCCTCGCCCGCCGGACCCGCCTGCCCGAGCGGTCCCGCGAGCGCGCCACCGTGCGGTCCCCGGCGGTGAGCCGCCGCGCCGCTTCCGCCGCCCTGCCCGCCCGAGACCCGGAGGCCTGAATGACCGTCGACATCACCAACAGCGCCACATCGAGCTCGGGCACCACCGCGACCGCGGCCGCCGCCAAGGCCGGCAGCTCGTTCGCCGCGAAGATGAACTCGGACACCTTCCTGACGCTGCTGATGGCGCAGCTCAAGAACCAGGATCCGACGAAGCCGATGGACTCGACCGAGTATGTCGGCCAGCTCGCCACCTTCTCGCAGGTGGAACAGGCGACGAAGACCAACACGAAGCTCGATTCGCTGCTCGCTTCGAGCTTCCTCGATCAGGCCGACACGGTGATCGGCCGCACCCTCACCTCGGCCGACGGTACCCAGACCGGCACCGTCCAGTCGGTGCGGGTGACGGCCGATGGGGCGCTGGCGCGGCTGACCAGCGGCCAGGACGTGCTGCTGACCTCCGGCGTCGTGATACAATAGGCCGGCGTTTCCGGAGCGCGCCCCGGAGATCCCTCAAGGAGCCCCTCATGAACGAGGTCGACGCCCTCGAACTCGTCCGCGCCGCGATCTGGACGGTGATCGTCGCCGCGGGCCCGGCGGTCGGTGCCGCGATGCTGGTCGGCATCGCGGTGGCGCTCCTGCAGGCCCTCACCCAGGTCCAGGAGGTCACCCTGACCTTCGTGCCGAAGATCGTGGTGATCCTGCTCGTCCTCCTCGTCACCGGCACCTTCGTCGGCGGACAGATCCACGCCTTCGCGGAGGCCGCCTACGGGCGGATCGCGACGGGATTCTGAGCCTCCGTGCGACGCTCGCCGATCACCGTCGCGGTTCGCCGTGGCGTCGGCGCAGCGGGCGCTGCGCCAGGACACTGAACGCCCCAACCCCCGCGCAAGCTAGCCGTGGCACACCGGCCCGCGAAAATCCTTCGCGGAGGGTGGTGGGATCATGGCGGTGGGCGCGGCAGTAGCGGTCGAGCGCAAGTCGCGGCGGGATTTCGGCTTCGCGGCCGGAATCGTGGCGATCCTGGCGGTGCTGTTCCTGCCGGTGCCGGCGGTTCTCATCGATGTCGGGCTCGCCTTCTCGATCGCCCTGTCGGTGCTGATCCTGATGGTGGCGCTCTGGATCCAGAAGCCGCTCGAATTCTCGTCCTTCCCGACCGTCCTGCTGATCGCCACGCTCCTGCGGCTGGCGCTCGGCATCGCGACGACGCGATTGATCCTGGCCAACGGCCAGAAGGGCGTGGACGCCGCCGGCCACGTCATCCAGGGCTTCTCGCAGTTCGTGATGAGCGGCGACTTCGTGATCGGGATCGTGGTCTTCCTGATCCTGATCACCGTCAACTTCCTCGTCATCACCAAGGGCGCGACCCGCATCGCCGAGGTCGGCGCCCGCTTCACCCTCGACGCGATCCCCGGCAAGCAGATGGCGATCGACGCCGATCTCAATGCCGGGCTGATCGACGACAAGGAGGCGCAGCGCCGACGCCGCGAACTGGAGGAGGAAAGCGCCTTCTTCGGCTCGATGGACGGCGCCTCGAAGTTCGTCCGCGGCGAGGCGGTGGCCTCGCTCATCATCATCGCGGTCAACGTCTTCGGCGGCATCATCATCGGGACGACGCGGCACGGCCTGCCGCTCGGCACCGCCGCCGACATCTTCACCAAGCTCTCGGTCGGCGACGGCCTCGTCTCGCAGATCCCGGCCCTCATCGTCTCGCTCGCCGCCGGCCTCCTGGTCTCGAAGGGCGGCACGCGGGGCACCGCCGAGCAGGCGGTGATCGGCCAGCTCGGCGCCTATCCGCGCGCGCTCCTCGTCGCCGCGGCGATGATGGGCGTGTTCGCCCTCGTGCCGGGCCTGCCCTTCCTGCCCTTCACGGCCCTGAGTGCCCTCCTGTTCTTCATCGCCCGCACCATCCCGCGCCGGCTCCAGGCCCAGGCCAGGGCGGCCGAAGCGAAGGCCAAGGCCGAGGAAATGGTGAAGCAGGCAGAAGCGAAGGAGAAGGATTCGGTCAAGGAATCGCTCAAGACCCCGGAGATCGAGCTCTGCCTCGGCCGCCAAGCCGCCTCGCAGATCCAGGGCTCGCAGGCCGAGCTCGGTCACCGGGTCGCGAAGATGCGGCGCAAGTTCGCCCGCCAGTACGGCTTCGTGGTGCCGGACATCAAGGTCTCGGACAACCTCGCCCTGCCGCCGAAGAGCTACCAGATCCTGATCCACGGCACCGTGGCGGCCTCCCAGGAGATCCGCCCCGGCGAGATGATGGTGGTGGTCGGCGACGGGCCGAAGCCCGACGTGCCGTGCGACGAGGTGCGCGAGCCCGCCTTCGGCCTGAGGGCGCTCTGGGTGATGGATTCCTATGCCGGCGAGGTCCGCCGCGGCGGCTTCGAGCCGATCGACGGCGCCTCGGTGCTGCTGACCCACCTCTCCGAGGTGATCCGCAACAACCTGCCGCAATTCCTCTCCTACAAGGACATGCGCGGCCTGCTCGACCGCCTCGACCCCGAATACAAGCGCCTGCTCGACGAGATCTGCCCGTCGCAGATCTCCTATTCGGGCCTGCAGGCGGTGCTGAAGCTGCTGCTCGCCGAGCGGGTTTCGATCCGCAACCTGCACCTGATCCTGGAGGCCATCGCCGAGATCACCCCGCACGCACGCCGGTCCGAGCAGATCGCCGAGCACGTGCGGATGCGCATGGCGCAGCAGATCTGCGGCGACCTCGCCGAGAACGGCGTGCTCAGCGTGCTGCGTCTCGGGGCCAGCTGGGACCTGTCGTTCCACCAGAGCCTGAAGCGCGACGCCAAGGGCGAGGTGGTGGAGTTCGACATCGACCCGCGCCTCGTCGAGCAGTTCGGCACCGAGGCCGCGGAGGCGATCCGCGCCCGGATGCGGGAAGTGCACGGCTTCGCCCTCGTCACCGCGCCGGACGCGCGGCCCTACGTGCGGATGATCATCGAGCGGATTTTTCCGACCCTGCCGGTGCTCTCGCATCTCGAGATCGCCCGCGGCGTCGAGATCAAGTCGCTGGGCACCGTCTCGTGACGAAGATCGGGCCGGACAGCTTCCTCGCCGTCTTCCTGATCTTCTGCCGCGTCGGCGGCTGCCTGCTCGTCGTGCCGGGTTTTTCCAGCCCGCGGGTGCCGCAGCAAGTCCGGCTCCTCATCGCCGGCGCCGTCTCGCTGGCCATCGCCCCCCTGATCGTGCCGCAATTCGAGCCGCGGCTCGCCGGCCAGGAACCGATACAGACGCTCGCCTGGATCGTCAGCGAGACCCTGACCGGGCTGATGATCGGCTTCCTCGGCCGCATCTTCATCCTGGTGCTGGAGACGGTGATGAACGCGACCTCGACCATGGTGGGTTTCGGCGGCATGCCGGGCTCTCCGGTCGAGGGCATCGATCCAGTTCCGGCGGTCGAGGGGCTGATCTTGCTCACCGCGGCCGCGCTCCTCTTCGCCGCCGACCTGCACTGGGAGCTGTTTCGCGGCCTCGTCGAATCCTACGCCCGCATCCCGCCCGGCGAGGGGCTCGGCTCCCAGCTGATGCTGACCCGGATCGTCGACCAGGTCGCCAGCGCCTTCATGCTGGGCTTACGCATCACCGCGCCGTTCATCATCTACGCGATCCTGGTCAACTTGGCGGCGGGCTTCGTCAACAAGCTCACGCCGTCGATCCCGGTCTACTTCGTCGCCACGCCGTTCGTGATGTTCGGCGGTCTCCTGATGCTCTACTACCTCGCGGGCGAGTTCATGACGCAGTTCCTCCTCGGATACGCGGCCTGGCTGGTGCGCGGATGAGGACGACCGGCGACCGGCTGAAGCGCGCGAAGCGCCTCGTCACCGTGCAGGAGCAGATGCGCCGCGCGGCGGAGATCGAGCTCGCCGCCACCCGCGAACGCGCCGCCGAGATCGAGGCGGACCGTGCGCGGCTGCTCGCCGCCCTCGCCTCCTCCGACCACGGCCCGATGCTGCTGGAGGCGACCGCCCGGCGCCTGCGCGGGCTCGCCACGCAAGCCACCGCGGTCGAGGCGGAGTCCGCCGCGCAGGCCGACGCCGTCCGCGAGCGCGGCCTCGCCCAGAAACGGGCCGAGGCGCTCGCCGAGCGCCGGGCCGACGACCATCGGCGCGAGGCGGACAAGCGCGACGACCTGGAGCGCCTCGACGGCCAAGTGGCCCGAGCGTCCGCGCGTCCCGGACGTCCCGACGCAAGCCTCCCGTAAGCCAGGCCCGTTAAGACCGCGTTGACCCTTCCATCCGGACCCGGCTGCCGATGAGCATCTCCCCGCCCTCCGACATCGTGCTCGACGTGGCCCGGGCCGCCGATCCGTCGCGCTACCAGGAGGCCGCCGCCAAGCTGTCGCAGCCGGGCAGCGCCGGTGCCACCGCCTTCGCCGACGCGGCCCGCGACGTCGGGCTCTCGACCCACATGCCGCTCGACGCCCGCGGCTCCCTCATGAATCTGCAGAACCAGACCGCGCTGACCGGCGCCGGCAGCGACCCCTACAAGAAGTTCGAGGGGCTGGTGCTGCAGCAATTCGTCGAGGCGATGATGCCGGAGAAGTCCGAGACCGTGTACGGCAAGGGCAATGCCGGCGGCATCTGGAAGTCGATGCTGGCCGAGCAGATCGGCACCCAGATCGCCAAGGCCGGCGGCATCGGCATCGCCAAGATGCTGAACGCCGCCCATCCCGGCACTCCGGCCGCCGCGCCAGCGGACGCCGCCAATCCCGCGGCCAAGGTGTGACCGCCATGCTGCTCGCCTGCATCAAGCGGCTCGAAGCCGTCGTCGAGGAGGAGACCGAGGCGCTGGAGGCCCATGCCCCCGCCGACCTCGACGGCCTCAACCGCCGCAAGAGCCAGGGGCTCCTCGAACTCACCCGCCTCACCCGCGGCCTCGACGTCGCGGCGCTCGACGCCACCGTCGGGATCCACCTCGCGCGCCTGCGCGACAAGCTCGCCCGCAACCAGCAGGTCGTCGCCCTGCACCTGCGGGCGCTGGAGGAGATCGACGACACCCTGACGCAGGTCGCGCTGGCCGCGGATTCCGACGGCACCTACTCGGCGCGGACGAGCCCCCGGTCATGAAGATCCTGATCACCGGCCTTTGGATCTGCGCCGTCACCATCGCGTCCTGCTACGGCGCGGTGACCTTCGGCGGCGGCATCTTCTCGAAGAAGACCGAGCCGTACCTGGAGGGCCTGCAGTACCAGAAGCTCGCGCCGATCAACATCCCGATGATCGCCGACGGGCGCGTGCAGGGCTACGTCATCGCCGTGCTGGTCTTCACGGCCGACGCCAAGCTGATGCACACCCTGCCGGTGCCGCCCAACGCCTTCGTGGTCGACGAGGCCTTCCGCCAGATCTACGGCGACACGTCCCTCGATTTCCGAAAATTGGCGAAATACGACATCACCAAGCGGCTGGCCGAGGTGCGGGCGAAGGTGAACGAGCGCCTGGGGGGCGATGTCGTCAAGGATGTGCTGGTGGACGAGATCAATTTCGTCGCGAAGCGGGAAGTGCGGTCGTAGCGGACGACCGGAGCGAACAAAGGGTTCGCGCACCCCGTCTACACCCTCTCGACGTCATCCCGGGGCTCGCCGAAGGCGAGAACCCGGGATCCATAACCGCTGGGGTTTACGGAAAAGGCGAACGGCGTTCTGCTTCATTCTGCGCCGTCGACGTTTATGGATCCCGGGTTCCGCGGCGCGGCCCCGGGATGACGTCGAGGGTGTGATAGTTGGGGGCTGCGACGGCCTGGCATGATGCCGCCGCAGCACTGGCAGCCCCCTACCCCCTGAACACCGAAGTCAGCTGCTGCCCGCCCCGGCTGATCGTCACCTCCCACATCGGGGCGGGGGTGCGAGTCATGCGGTCGAGGTCCTTGGTGGTGGAGACCGGGGCGCCGTTCACCGCCACCACGAGGTCGCCCTTCTGCAGGCCGGCCTGGTTGGCGAGGGTGCCGCTCTCGACCTCGGCGATGATCACGCCGTCGCCCTGCGACTGCGCCGGCAGGTCGAGCTGCAGGTCCTCGGCCACCGCCGGCGACAGGTTGACGGCCGTGGCGCCGAGGAAGGGCGAGCGGGACTTCACCTTCAGGGTGTCGCGGGGTCGCGTCTCCGGCGCGGGGCCGAGGCGCACCGGCACCGTGGTGCGGGTGGCGCCGCGCAGGACCGTGAGCTTGGTCTCGCCCTTGATGCCCTTGAGCGCGAAGCGGTAGCCGAAGGCTTCCGGATCGTCGACCGACTGGCCGTCCACCGCCAGGATGACGTCGCCGCGCTTCAGGCCCGCCTCCTCGGCCGGGCTCTTCGCCTGCATCGAGGCCACCAGCACCCCGGTCGGGTGGTCGAGGCCGACGCTGTCGGCGATGTCCGGCGTCACGTGCTGGAGCCGGGCGCCGAGCCAGGGCCGGCGCACCGTCTTGGCGCCGCCCTTGGCGGTCTCCACCACCGCCTTGACCATGCTGGCGGGGATGGCAAAGCCGATGCCGTGGCTGCCGCCGGACTGCGAGTAGATCGCCGTGTTGATGCCGACGAGGCCGCCATTGAGGTCGACGAGCGCGCCGCCGGAATTGCCCGGGTTGATCGCCGCGTCGGTCTGGATGAAGAACTGGTAATCGGCCGAGCCGACCTGGGTGCGGGCGAGCGCCGAGACGATCCCTTGCGTCACCGTCTGGCCGACGCCGAACGGGTTGCCGATCGCGATCACGAAGTCGCCGACCTGCAGGTGCTCGGAATCGCCGATCTCCATCGGCACGAGGCCGCCGCCCGGGCTCTTGATCTTGAGGATGGCGAGATCGGTGCGGGGGTCGCGCAGCAAGATCTGCGCCTCGAATTCGCGCCGGTCGTTCAGCGCCACCTTCACCTCGTTCATGTTCTCGATGACGTGGTTGTTGGTGACGATCAGCCCCGAGGCGTCGACGATCACGCCCGAGCCGAGGGAGCGCTGCGCCCGCTCCTGCGGCAGGTTCGGGCCCGCATCGCCGAAGAAGCGGCGCAGGAACTCGTCCATGGCGCCGCGATTGGCGGCGCGCTTCTCGACATGGGTGCCGTAGACGTTGACCACGCTCGGCGCCGCGCGCTTGACCAGCGGTGCGAAGGAGAGCTGCACCTGCGCCTTCGATTCGGGAATGGCCCGGTTGTCCTGAAGGGCGCGGAACGGCGGCACCGACTCGGCCTGCGCGGCCGCCGGTCGGGCGACCCCGAGACAGAGCGCGGCGAGCAGCAGGGAGGTCGTCGGGCGGCGCATCGGTATTCGGCTCCTGATGGATCTGGATGCTCTCTCACATGACAGCTTTGCGCTGAAAAGAGGGCGCCTCGGCCGCACCGGCCATCCCCGCGTAGAGGTCGCGCAAGGCGGCGGCATGGGCGGCAAGCGTCATCGGCGCGTTCCAGTAGCGCGCATGGGCCGCTTCGCCGAGGCGGCGCACCAGGGCGTCGTCCCGCAGCCGGCCGAACACCTCGGCGAGCGCCGCGACGTCGGGTGCGACGACGAAGCCGGTCTCACCGTCCCGGATCTTCTCGCCGGCGCCGGCCCGGTCGGAGGCGATCGCCGGGATGCCGGCGGCGAGCGCCTCGTAGATCGTCAGCGGCCCGGTCTCGAGCCAGCGCGCCGGCGCCGCCACGGCGCGGGCCCTGGCTCGCAGCAGCGCCTCGACCTCGGCGGGCGCGCGCCAGCCCGTCACCTCGGCCCCCGGCACGGCACGCAATTCGTCGGCGAGCGGCCCGTCGCCGACGAACAGCGACGGCAGGCCCGCCCGATGCGCTCCTTGCGCCACGAGGTCGGCGCCCTTCTCGCGGGTGAAGCGGCCGACGAAGGCGATCGCGTCGCCGGCCGCCGGATCGGCTGCGGCGGCGCGCGCCACCCGGACCGGGTTGTCGATCCGGTGGTGGCGGAACGGGGCGCCCCGCATCATCGGTTCGAGCCGCGCCCGGCTGCCGTTGGAGACGTGGACGAGGTCGAGGGCCGAGAAGCACCGCGCGATCGCTGCCACTTGCGCCAGGGCGCGGGCCACCCGCACCGCCTTGTGGACCCGCGATTGCGGATCGCACGGCGCCGCGAGGCAGGCGGGCGAGAATGGCCGCAGGCCGCAGGGCTCGGCCTTGTCGAAGCGGTAATAGACGCCGTTCGGGCAGACCATGAAGTAATCGTGCAGCGTGACCGCCACCGGGATCCCGGTGCGGGCGAGCACCGGAAAGATCGCCGGCGAGAGCGCGCGGGTCCATTGGTGCAGGTGCAGCACGTCGGGCCGCGCCGGCAGGGCCGCCAACGCCGCGCCGAGGCGCCGGGCCGCCTCGCGGTTCCAGATCCCCTCGACCGCGCCGCGCCAGGCCGGCCGCTCCCACACGTCGGTGAGGCCCAGGCCCACACGCCGGATGCCCGGATGATCGAGCATCGGGTCGGCCGGCCCGTCGGCCCCGTGGATCAGCGTGACGGCGACGCCGGCCTCGGCGAGGCCGCGGGCGGATTCGATCGCGACCTTCTCGGCGCCGCCCTTCGGTGTGGCGAAATTCGTCAGGATGGCGGCGTGCATGGGAGGGACCCTCTCGTGCCGCGATCCTAGCCCGTGCGGCGCCACCGCCCGGTTAAACGACCAGGCGAACGCAACACGCCGGGGGGCTGCGCGTTAGCCGGGCAGTCCGTCCCTTGGCCGGGACGCCCTATCGGAGGAAGGCCCCATGGGCAACGAGACCAAGACCCCGAACCAGGATCAGGCCGGTTTCCGCGGCGACAGCGCCTCGCCGGAGGACAAGGCGCGGCCGGAGAATCAGCAGAGCAAGCTCAACGAGCGCCTCGACGAGGGGCTGGAGGAGACGTTTCCGTCGAGCGACCCGGTCTCGGTGAAGATCACGAAGTAGGACGGGTTCAGGTTTATCCGTCTTATTTCAGTATAAAGCGCCCCTCCCCTCTCCCGTGTGGGCGAGGGGCTGGGGGTGAGGGTGGAGACGGTGCCGCAATAATCCTGAACTGTCGAGCTGCGCAGCTTTACGGTCGGGACCTCATTCTGAACCCGAGCCACCCTCACCCCTACCCCTCTCCCAAACGGGAGAGGGGATCCCGTGCCCTATTTTTCCAGGAATGGTTTCAGCGAGAGCCCGCCGCTCATTGCACCTCGAGCAGGCGCCGGGCGATGACCTGGGCCTGGATCTCGGCCGCACCCTCGAAGATCGACAGGATGCGGGCGTCGCAGAGCAGGCGGCTCACCGGGTATTCCAGCGCGAAGCCGTTGCCGCCGTGGATCTGCAGGGCGTTGTCGGCCGCCGCCCAGGCGACGCGGGCGGCCAGCAGCTTCGCCATGCCGGCCTCCAGGTCGCAGCGCTTGCCCTCGTCCTTCTGGTGCGCGGCGAAGTAGGTGAGCTGGCGGGCGATCGCGATCTCGACCGCCATCATGGCGAGCTTGTCGGCGACCCGCGGGAACGAGACCAGGGGCTTGCCGAACTGCACCCGCTCCTCGGCGTAGCGCAGGCCGACATCGAGGGCCGACTGGGCGACGCCGACGGCGCGGGCCGCGGTCTGGATGCGGGCCGATTCGAAGGTCTGCATCAGCTGGGCGAAGCCCTTGCCCTCGACCCCGCCGAGCAGGTTGCCCTCCGGCACCGCGAACCCGTCGAAGGCGAGCTCGTACTCCTTCATGCCGCGATAGCCGAGCACCTCGATCTCGCCGCCCGACAGGCCCTCGACCGGGAACGGATCCTCATTGGTACCGCGGGGTTTTTCGCCGAGCAGCAGCGACAGGCCCTTGTGGCCCGGCTCCTCCGGCTTGGTGCGCACCAGCACGGTCATCAGGTCGGCGCGGACCGGGTGGGTGATCCAGGTCTTGTTGCCGGTGATGCGCCAGGTGTCGCCCTCCTTGACCGCCTTGGTGCGTAAGGAAGCGAGGTCGGAGCCGGTATTCGGCTCGGTGAAGACCGCGGTCGGCAGGATGTCGCCGGAGGCGATCTTCGGCAGGAAGCGCTGCTTCTGCTCCTCGGTGCCGCCGCCCAGGATCAATTCCGCTGCGATCTCGGAGCGGGTGCCGAGCGAGCCGACGCCGATATAGGCCCGCGACAATTCCTCCGAGACCACGCACATCGAGATCTTCGGCAGGCCCATGCCGCCATACTCTTCCGGGATGGTCAGCCCGAACACGCCGAGCTCGGCCATCTGGCCGATGATCTCGAGCGGGATGTAGGCGTTCTCGAGGTGCCACTCGTGGGCGTGGGGCGCGACCTCGGCCTGGCCGAAGCGGCGCATCTCGGTGCGGATCGCCTCCATGTCCTCGTCGAGACCGGTCTCGCCCACCGTGGCGGACCCCTGGCCCTCGCGGATCAGCCGCACCAGGGCAGCGCGGTTGGCGGCGGTGTTGCCCTCCGCGATCAGGGTCTCGACGGAGTCCGAGCGGTGGCGCGCGACTTCCTGGGCCTTGAGGCCGAGCGAGGAGGTCGGGCGCACCATCTCGCCCTGGCTCATCGGGATGCCGCCGAAGAGCTGCTCCAGGTACTCGCCGAGGCCGATGCGCACGAGCAGCGTCTCGGTCTCGCCGAGGCGGCCCTGGCCGGCGAGGTGGGCGGCGTAGTTGCCGAGCTGGGTGATCGCCTCGGCGTAGGTCGAGAGCCAGGCGAGGCCGTGGGCGGCGTGCTGCTCGGCCTCCAGGCGCTCGGCCGAGAGGCGGCCGTCGGGCCCGAGCAGGCCGGCGCGCACGCGGCGCGCCGCATCCGCGGCAAGCGCCTTGGCGGCGAGGCCGGCGTCCTGCGCCAGGGTGACGAGATCGGTCGGGGCGGGGGCGGCCTGGGCGGACATCGGTCAGGTCTCCGGTGGTTTTTGCTGCGGCGCATACAAATAGCGGCGAATCGCCGATCTGTAGAGGGGCCGGCCTGCCGCTGGGGTCGGACTTTTTGCGGAACCGCGATTATTGCGCCGTGACGCCGCCGTCGATCACCATCTCGGCCCCGGTGACGAAGCCGGCCTCGTCCGAGGCGAGGTAGGTGGCGAGCCCCGCGATCTCCTCGGCGGCGGCGTTGCGGCCGAGCGGCACCGAGGCTTGCAGGCGCAGGCGCAATTCCTCCGGGCTGTAGCGGCTGCCGACGGCCAGATCGCGCAGCATGTCGGTCTCGGTGAAGCCCGGATGGATCGAGTTGCAGCGCACGCCGTAATTCTGCCGCGCGCAGTGCAGCGCGACCGACTTGGTGAGGAGCCGCACCGCCCCCTTCGAGGCGTTGTAGGCCGCGAGGTTGTGCCCGCCGACGATGCCGGACACCGACGAGAGGTTAATGATCGCCCCGCCGCGGCCGGCCGGCGGCTTCATCGCCCGCACGGCGTGGCGGCAGCCGAGGAAGGTGCCGTCGACATTGACCGCCTGGACCCGGCGCCACTCCTCCAGGGTGACCGACTCGATCGAGCCGACGACCGCGATCCCCGCATTGTTGACCAGCACGTCGAGGCCGCCGTGGCGGGCGACCGTGCGGTCGACGGCCCTGGCCCAGTCCTCGTCCTGGGTCACGTCGAGGGAACAGGGATGGAAGGCCGGATTCTCCGGCGCGACGCGCTCGGCTTCCGCTTCGTCGCGATCGGCGAGGATCACCGCCGCCGCACCCTCGCGGGCGAAGCGCCGCGCGATCGCGAGGCCGATGCCCCGCGCGCCGCCCGTGACCAGGGCGACCTTGCCGGCCAGACGCTGCATCCGGATCCTCCTCCCTCGGCTCCGCCTCTTTTCGGGCGGCCGACGAACGTGGCGCGCCCGACGCGCGCCCGCAAGCCCGCTCGTCGAGACGGTCGGGCGCGGCTGCGCACCCATCGCGCCGCCGAACCCGGAGCTCGGAACTCGCCCGTATCCGGGAAGGCTCGATTCCGTGGATGCGGGTGTCCATGAGCCAGAAAGGCCGCCTCCCGCACCGTATCGTCCCGCATCAGGAACGAAGAGCCAGGCCTGATCGATCATTGTTGCTGCATTTTGCCTGATAATCTAAGATTAAGAGCGAAGGATATCGGCTCTTCGGCAGGGAGCGATGCCATGCGACGGCGCGACTGCATATCCCTCTTAGGAGCATTGACACTGCTGCGGGGAACCACTGCCGAAAGTCGCACGCGGCCGACCGGCCGGCAGGTTGGAATCATCACGGCCTACGCCCCCAACGATACGGAGATACAGCCGCGACTAGATGCCTTCACGCAAACGTTGCTGAATCTCGGCGATCGCGGACCAGGCAATACAAATCTGACAATCAAATCAGCATCAGGCAACATGGATCTGATGAAAGTCTATGCGAGAGAGTTGGTCGAGCAACGCCCCGACGTCATCCTGTCCGCCACCACTCCGGCCACCGCGGCTGTGCTCGCTGAAACGCGGGACATCCCGGTCGTGTTCGTCAGCGTGTCGGACCCCGTCGGAAGCGGATTCGTGAAGAGCTTCTCGCGTCCCGACAAAAATGCGACGGGCTTCGTCAACACGGATCCGGCTCTGTGCGCCAAATGGGTGGAGATCTTGAAAGAGATCGTACCCCACCTGTCGTACGCCGCCATCATGTACAACCCGAGAACTGCGCCCTATTCGCAAGCCTATATCGCGTCGTTCAATCAGGCGGCGCGCGAATTCGACATCGAGCCGGGCGCTCTCCCTGTTGCCAACGAGCAGGATGTCGTGGCGGCCTATCTGGCTGTCGGCCGCAGGGGTGGCGGGATCGTGTTGATGAACGACAGCTTCAACACGAACAATAGACTTCTGATCAACGCCCTGACGCGCGAGCATAAAGTCCCGACGATATCCTACAATCGCCAAATCACTGCCAAAGGTGGATTAATATCCTACGGCGTCGACGAAGTCAACGTCTATACGAAGGCAGCGCACTACATCCATCGCATTCTGCATGGGGAGACGATCGACCAGCTGCCGGTGCAGGCGCCGGAGCTCATCCATTTAACGATCAACATCCAGACGGCGAAGTTGCTGGGGATCACGCTCCCCAAAACCATCCTCGTCCAGGCGCATGAAATTTTCGAGTGACGACCGGAGAGGACTCGGTGAATTCGCGCCGCATGCGAGCGCATCATGAGTCGGAGAACCTGTTTGATTGATGAATCGATTTTATCCCACCCACACCCTCATCCTGAGGTGTCAGTCGATAGTCAATCGACTGACCTCGAAGGAGGTTTCCATAAATCTCCGAGGTCTTTGGAGGCCTCTTTCGAGGCTCACTTCGTTCGCACCTCAGGATGAAATCGTGTATGAGATGAAATTTACTCTGCATTCGAAGAGGCTCTGAAGATCGATGGTCTGTTTGGTCGGCCTCCATCGCCCCTCTACTCCCTTGCCGTTCCGGGCTCCGCTGAGCCGCCGGACGGAAGACGAGGTCTGCGCCGGACGAAACTAAAATTTCACCGCCGCGCCACCGCGCACGGTGTTGATGTTCAGCTTGTGGCCGTCGAAATCGTTGAACAAAATGTACTGGTATTCAGCCCGCAGCAGCAGGTTCGGGGTGATAGCGTATTCCAGGCCGGCGCCCGCCGCGATGCCGCCGACGATCTTCTCTTTCGACGGCGTGAAGATGTTCGGCGGGGCGAGGACGCTGCTGCCGGGATTGTCCGGCGAGAAGGTCGTGTAGCCGGAACGATTGACGTAAGCCGGCTTCGAGCCATCGGTGATGGCCTGGTTCTTCCGATACGTTGCTTCGTCGTATTCGTAGCCGCGCACCGCCACCGTCTCGGCGATCTGGGCCCGGCCGATGGCGAAGCCGCCGGTCACGAACGGCATGAAGCCGGCGACGGTGTAGCCGACGCGGGCGCGAATGGTGGCGTAGTCGTCGATCTCCGTCGAAGCGTCGCCCGAGAGCTTGGCGCCTCTGAGATACCCCGAAGCGTCCGTGTTGTATCGGTGGATCGCGTCGCTGCTGCGGCCCCTCAGGCCGGAATGGGTGTAATCGACCTCGACACCGATCACGGTCTCATCGAACTGGTAGTTCACGCCCGCATAGGCGCCGAAGGTCGTCCCGTCCCGCCGCACATCCCGCGCGTGCAGCAAGGTCGAGGCGCTGAGGGTGGATTCGATCGCGGTGGCGCGCAGGACCTGGGCAACCGTCGACTGGAAGACGTTGCCGAAGCCGAAGCTCGCGCTCGACCAGCCGCCGTGGCCGCCGACATAGATGCCGTCCCAGACATCCACGACCGGTGCGGCGGCCGGCTCGAATTCACTGCCGCGCAGGGCACCGAAATCCAGGTCCGCGGCCCGGGCGGTCGTCGTCGCCGCAACGCTCAGGCTGACCAGAACACTGCCGACCAGAAAACCAAAGCTCGCGAAACGCATCTGGGCCGCCCCTCGGCTGGTCGATCGGCAAAATTTGCCGTGCCGCTGGCAAGATCATGTCTCGGTAACCTTAATGTTCGGTTACGGACCATGGCATGTCCCTAGGGAAAGACCGGGCATCCTCGGGCGGCGCACCAGGCCGGCGACAGCGTTGCAAGGGGGCCGGGCCTCGCCTCACTCCTCCCCCTCGACCAGCGACCATTCCCTGACCCGCGCCAGATGGTCGTAGTCGGAATAGGCCTTGGCGTATTTCGGATAGGGCCGCGACAGGTAGGCGGCCTCGCCGGCCATGAAGGCGCCGACGAGCTGGCGCAGGCCCGCGACATGGGCCTCGACCAGCTCCGGCAGCGTGCGCCCGTCGCCCCGCGGCGGTTTGAGCGGCATGGGATCGAGCGGCGTCTTGCCGCCTCCGGCGCGGATGTAGAGCAGGTCGGGCGTGTCGCGCGCGGGTTCGAGGCCCCGGAAGGCGCCGGCCCGCAGCATCGCGGCCTCCAGGGTCAGTTGGGGCGAGAAGCCGGCGAAGACCTCGCGGGCGCTCGGCGGCTGGCCAGTCTTGAAGTCGATGATGGTGTGGCCGCCGTCGCGGCGGGTCTCGATCCGGTCGGCCCGGGCGCGCAGGGTGAGGACGTGGCCGCCCGGGATCTCGAGCGTCCAGCGCCCACCGGATTCCGCGTCGACGCGCCGCAGGCCGGGGCGGCGCTCGGCCTCCCAGGCGAGGAACGCATCGGCGAGGCGCACGAAGCGCGGCCACCACTCGGCGTAGAGCTCCGGATAGGCGTCCGAGATCGGCGCGAAGGCGTTGGCGGCGAGGCCGTAGAGAACCTGCTCGGCCTGGTCGGGGGTGGGCAGCGCCTCCGGGAACCTTTCGGCAAAGCCGCCGAGCACGCTGTGCACGATGGTGCCGCGGTCGCTGGCGCTCGGCTGCACCGCCACCGGCTCGAGCGCGTCGAGGCCGAGCACGTGGCGGGCGAAGATCCCGTAGGGGTCGCGCACCAGGGTCTCGATCTCGGTGACGCTGAGCGAGCGCGGAAACAGGGCCGGATCGGGCCGGGGCGCCGGCCGGCGCAGGCGCGGCGGCAGCGGCTCCGTGCCGGCATCGAGTGCGGCGGCGAGCGCCCGGAAACGCTGCCCTCCCCGCACGAGGCCGGCCCAGGCCGCCTCGCCCGCGAAGGCGCGCAGGCGCTGGAGGAAGCGCGACGGCACGGTCGGCGCGCCCTCGCGCTTGTGCGCCCGGGTGATCACGGCGTCGGGACAGCCGAGGGCCTGCACGAAGTCGTGCGCGGTCTGGCCGAGGCGTTTCTCCGGCGAGGGCAGGCAGACGCGGTGGCGCATCGGCCGGTTGAGGAAGGCGTCGGTCTCGGCCTTGGGCGGCCAGACGCCCTCGTCGAGGCCGCCGAGCACCACCCGGTCGACGGAGAGGAGCCGCGCTTCGAGCAGGCCGAGGATGCGCAGCCGCGGATGCGGGCTGGCGTTGCGCCGCGACACCACGCGCTCGCGGGCGAGCGCGGTGAAGAAGGCGGGATAATCGGAGAAGCGGCCGGCGAGGAGTCCGGGCTCGGCCAGCTCCATGTCGTCGAACAGCGCGTCGAGCACCGTGACCGAGGCGTCGGCCTCGTCGTCCTCCTCGGCCTCCGGGCCCTCCATGAGCAGGTCGCAGGTGGCGCGGTGGCGCCGCGCGATGGCGATCAGGTCGTCGGGGGCGTCGTCCTCGTCGGCGAAAAAATCCCGGAAGGCGACCGAGAGGCGCAGCAATAATTCGTCGGCCGCCTCCCACTCCTCGGCGGTCAGGCGCCGGCGTGGGCGGGGATCGTGCGGCCGCTCCTCGGTCCTGGCGAGGCGGAGCGCCTCCTCGATGCCCGAAAAGCCCTTGGCCGGAGCCGGGCCGCGCAAGACGCCGATCTCGAGCGCGCTCGCCACCCGCTCGACCTCCGCGCGGGTCAGGCCGAGGCGCACCAGCGGGTGGGCGAGGAGCGCCAGCACCCGCTCGGGCTTGGCGTCGAGCGCCGCGACGTCGGCGGCGAGCCGCGCGAGGCGCCCGGCCGGGCTGCGCGCCAGCGGCTCGCCGGCTGAATCGTCGGCGACGATGTTCCAGCGCTTGAGCTCGGCGGCGACCCGGAGCGCCAGGGCGCGGTCCGGGGTGATGAGGGCGGCGGTGCGGCCGGGCTCCTCCAGCGCCTCGCGCAGAGCGACCGCGATGGCGAGGGCCTCCTCGCGCTCGTCGGCGGCCTCGACCACCCGGATCCCGGCCGCCCCCTCGCGGGCGAGTTCTTCACGATGGGCCGGATCGAGATCGGCCCAGGCATCGGTCGTCTCGGCCGGGCGCAGGGCCTGCGACAGCAGCCCGGCCCGGGCCGCGCCGGCCGGATCCGGGGAGCCGAGGGGGATCACCGCCGCCCGGTCGAGGGCGAGCCCATCCTTGCCCAGGAGGTGATGGAGCACCGCCTGCGGATGGGCATGCGCCGCCGCCTCGCCGTCGCCGGCCGGATCGATCGCGGTCCAGCCGGCGTCGTCGAGGTCGCGGTCGAGGCCCGGCAGCACCACGGCGCCGCGGGGCAGCCCGGCGATGGCCGCGATGAGCCGGGCAGTGGCCGGCACCGAGCCGGTCGAGCCGGCGACGATCACCGGATCGGACGGGCGCTCGCGGGCGAGCCGCGCGGCCTCCGCCAGCACCAGAGCGCGGCCGCGCTGGGTCGGGTCGCTGACGCCGCGATCGGCCAGGATCTGCGGCCAGTGCTCGGCAGCGATGCGTACGAAATCGAGGGTGAGGGAGAAGTAGCGCGAATGCTCGGCCTCGACGGCGCCGGCGATGTCGTTCCAGGGCAGGCCCTCGACGGTGAG
Source organism: Methylobacterium sp. EM32 (assembly GCF_040593685.1). Taxonomy (NCBI): domain Bacteria; kingdom Pseudomonadati; phylum Pseudomonadota; class Alphaproteobacteria; order Hyphomicrobiales; family Methylobacteriaceae; genus Methylobacterium; species Methylobacterium sp. EM32. The sequence goes on from NZ_JBEXZS010000234.1 coordinate 108,197, forward strand.
GGAATCCATCAGCCCCTCGAGGTCGGCGGCGAGGCCGACCGCGTCGGCGGGCGAGGACGGCACCCTGAACGGCACCTCGTCGCCGAGCGGCAGGAGTTGGCGGTCGACGGTGCCGGCCCAGGCCTGGACGAGGCGCGCCAGGATCAGCCGGCGCTCCAGCGACGGGATCGGCGGGCGCAGGATCTCGTCGCGGCGCTCCCCCGGGGGGGCGGCAAGGAGGTCGAGCTCGGCCTCATCGGCCTCGCCGAGGGGGACCATGCGCGGCAGGAGCGCTGCCGGGCCGCATTCCCTCGCGAGGATCGCGGCGAGCGCCCGGGCGGCGCGGCGGGTCGGCAGGTAGAGGGTGACGGCGGCGAGCCCGAACGGCCCGGCGGCGAGGTCGCCGACGAGACGGCCGGAGAGCAGCCCCTCGGCCAGGGTGTCGAGGAAGCGCGCGCCCGGCGCGATGGTGAAGACGCGACCCTCGCTCACCGGGCGGTCTCGCGCAGGAGGTAGCGCACGGTCTTCGCCCCATCGTGGATCGCGGCCGAGCCGACTTCCTGGAAGCCGAGGGCGGCGTGGAAGGCGTCGGAGCCGGGGTTCGGCGGCACGCGGTTGACCTCGCAGGCGATCCGGTCGTGGCCGGCGGCCTCCGCACGGGCGAACAGGTCCTCGTAGAGGGCACGCGCCAGCCCGCGGCCGCGCTGCGCCGGCGCGGTGACGATTCGGTCGACGTAGACGAAGCGCGGGTAGCGGGCCTGGAACCAGCGGAAATTGGGGCTGGCGTAGCGGGCGTCCTGATCGAGGGCGATCAGGAAGGCGGCGAGGCCCTCGGGGCCGGTGACGGCAGTGGCCAGGAAGGATTGGTCGATGAGGGCGCGTAGCGCCGCTTCGTCGAGGTGCGAGGTCTCGGCGGCGTGGGCGGTGTTGAGGGTCAGGACCGCGGGGAGATCTTGGAGTGGGCCGATCGAGAAGCCGGGAGTCATGGGTGATCCGTGGGTTCTTTTCGATTGAGCGGTGGCGGGATCGAGTGTCTCCCGTCGCTGTCCACGTCGCCAAGCGAGGCGCAGGCTTCCTCTCTCACCGCAGGCGTCAGGGCCTCCCGGGGAAACGAAAGTGCGCAGGTTTTTCCCCTCCCCCCTCTGCGGGGGAGGGTGGCCCCCGGATGGGGGCCGGGAGAGGGGGCGACGCTTCCGGAGAAGTCGCGCGCTTCATGACGCGCGCCAGCGAGATCAGCGTCGCGCTGCCCCTCTCCCGCCCCACTCCGTGGGGCACCCTCCCCCGCATAGGGGGGAGGGAAAAGGCATGCGCCACTCCTTTTTCCCGGACAGCTCTGCGCGGGCAGGGATAGGAGAAGCCCGCGCCCCATCAGGACCGGCCCCCGTCCGGCGAACACCGCCTACGGCTGCGTCGCGCTCGCCCGCACCCGCTCCTCGGCCTCGCGCAGGGCCTCCGGCGTGCCGACATGGAGCCACTGGCCGTCGAGCCGCAGCCCGAACAGGCGCTCGGCTGCGATCGTGCGGTCGAACAGGAGGTTGAGGGAGAACGAGCCCTCCGGCGTGTCGACGAACAGCGCGGGCTTCACGATCGCGACGCCCGCATAGACGAAGGGCGAGACCTCGCGCTCGGCGCGGCGGGTCAGGCGGCCCTCCTTGTCCATGTGGAAGTCGCCCGGGCCGTCATAGCCGAGGCTGGTGGCGGCCGACGCCAGCAGCAGCAGCATGTCCATCCGCTCCGGGTCCCAGGCGGCGACGAGGCGGCGCAGGTTCGGCTGCGGCCCTTCGAGCCAGAACGAATCGGAGTTCAGCACCATGAACGGCGCCGGGCCGAGAAGCGGAAGCGCCTTCTTCACCCCGCCGCCGGTCTCGAGCAGCCTGTCGCGCTCGTCCGAGATGGTGATGGCCGGCCCCGAGCGGCGGCGCACGAGATGCGCCTCCATCAGGTCGGCGAGGTAGTGCACGTTGACCACCGCCTCCGGGATGCCGGCCTCGGCGATCCGGTCGAGGGCGTAGTCGACCAGCGACTTGCCGGCGACCTCGACCAGGGGCTTCGGGGTGGTGACGGTGATCGGGCGCATGCGCTTGCCGAGGCCCGCGGCCAGCACGAAGGCGCGCGTCACGGCGGGAGCAGGTGTGTCGGTCATCGCGGGCGGGTTTTCGTCACGGTTCGGGGCAGAGGCGCGGCAGGTGCGCGGCGTACCAGGCCCGCACTCCAGCGAGCGCCGGATGGGCCAGGTTGCGGGCGAGGTAGCCCTCGATGCGCGGCAGGTGGGCGAGGTAGCCCGGCTTGCCGTCGCGCCGGTCGAGGCGGGCGAAGATGCCGAGGATCTTGGTCGCGCGCTGGGCTCCCAGCACCGCGTAGGCGCGGGCGAAGCCCTGCATGTCGAACTCGGAATCGCGCATCTTGCGCTCGCGGGCGTAGAGGCCGAGCAGGCGCAGCTCGAACTCGGCGCTGGCATCGACCCGCGCGTCCTGGAGCAGCGAGGCGACGTCATAGGCCGGGTGGCCGAGCACCGCGTCCTGGAAGTCGATCAGGCCGATCCGCTCGATCCCGTCGCGCTCGGCCAACCAGATCAGGTTGGGCGAGTGGTAGTCGCGCAGGGTCCAGGTCCGGGCCTCGGATTCGAGGCCTTCCAAAGCCTCGCTCCAGGCGGCGACGAAGGAGGCCTTGGCGTCGGGCGCCAGCGGGGTGTTGGCGACGAAGGGGGCGTACCATTCGGGCAGGAGCTCGGCCTCGAACAGCAGCGCCTCGCGGTCGTAGGGCGGCAGCACGTGGTCGCGGCCCTCGGCCACCGGCAGCACGCCGGGCAGGGTCGTGCCGTGCAGGCGCGCCAGCACCTTCACGGCTTCGGCGTAGCGCTCAGGGCGCGGACCGTTCCCGTCGATGACCGGCTCGGTGCCGAGATCCTCGAGGATCAGGAGCCCCGCCTCCAGATCCTCGCCGAGGATTTTTGGGGCGCTCAAGCCCAGCGCCCGCAGGCCGCGATCCATCGCCACGAAGGCGTGCACGCTCTCCGCGAGGTGGACGATGGCGCTGTAGGGCTTGCCGTCCCGCACCGGCGGGCCGTCGGCCTTGGGCGGCGAGATCATCAGCACCGCCTTGGTGCCGTCCGGGTTGGTCAGGCGCTCGTAGGAGCGGCTCGAGGCGTCGCCCTGCATGTGGGCCCGCTCGGCCTCGCCCCAGCCGGAGCGGTCGAGCAGCACGCGGAGCGCCCGGGCCCGCATCAGCCGGCCGCCGAGGCCGCCGCCGCCGATCAGGCGGGCGAGGCGCGCGTCGTCGCCGAATTCGGGCTTGAGGGAGAGGTCGATCGCCAGCGTCGGGCCGTGGCGCGGCGGCAGCCGGTCGGGCCATTCGACCAGCGCGATCGCCCGCTCGGTCATCTCGTCGAAGCCGAGCTCGACCAGCTCGTCGGGCCCGCGCAGGCGGTAGAGGTCGGCATGGACGACCGCCTGCCCGCCCCGTCCCTCGTAGGGCTGGACGAGGGTGAAGGTCGGGCTCGGCACTTCGAGCTCGGGATCGCCGACGATCTCGCGGATGATGGAGCGCGCCAGCGTCGTCTTGCCGCCGCCGAGCCCGCCGGAGAGCGCCACCAAGTCGCCGGGCCGCAGGATCTCGGCGAGGAAGCGACCGAGATCCTCGGTCGCGCTCTCGTCGGGCAGCACGATCTCCCAGGGTGTGCGCTCGGCCATGCCCTCCTGGTCCACTCCGCCATCCTCGCTCACGGGCCCGCCACGGGCATCGAGTCCCGGTGATAGCCCATGAACCTTAATCCTTCGAATCGTCGTTATTCCCGCGGTCCCGGGGGTCGTGCGACACCATGACCGGGATGATCGATCCAGGACGACCGACCCAGGACACCCGACAACGCGGCCGGGGTGCCGGAATATCCAACCCATCACCGCCGGCACGAATCGCTGTCCCTCGGCGGCCGCCCTGCCGGCTACTCGGCCGCCGCCCGATGGACCTCGTCGTCGCCGACCGGGAAGGTGCAGGCGACCCGGGTTCCGGTGCCGGGGGAGGACGCGATGTCGATGCGTCCGCCATGCAGCTCGACGAAGGAGCGCACGATCGACAGGCCGAGGCCCACGCCGCGGTGGCGGGTCCCCAGCGTGTGGCTCTCGAAACGCTCGAACACCCGCTCCATCACCTCGGGCGGCATGCCGCGGCCCTGGTCGATGACCTCCAGGACCAGGCTCTCGCCGTTCTTGCGGGCGCAGACCCGGACCTGCTGGCCCGGGGCCGAGAAGCCGACCGCGTTGGAGAGCAGGTTGAACAGGATCTGGCGGATGCGCTTGCCGTCGGCGACGAAGCTGCCGATGTCCGGCGGCACATCGAGGACGAGGGCGATGTCGGCCTCGGCAAGCCGGTCGCCGATGCCGCGCACCGCCGCCGCGATCGTGGCCTGCACGTCGACCCGCTCGCGCGTCAGCTCCATCGAGCCGGCATCGATCGAGGCGAGGTCGAGGATGTCGTTGATGATGACGAGGAGCGCCGCCGAGGAGCGCATGATGTGGTCGGCGTATTCGCGCTGGCGCGGGTTGAGGGCGCCGACAGTCTCGTCGCCGAGAAGCTCGGTGAAGCCGATGATGTTGGTGAGCGGCGAGCGCAGCTCGTAGGAGACGTGGTGCACGAACTCGTCGCGCAGGCGGGTGGTACGCTCCAGGGCGTCGTTCTTGTCGGTCAGCGCCCGCTCGACATTGACGCTCGCCGTCACGTCGATGTGGGTCAGCAGCGTCGCGCCGTCCGGCAGCGGCTCGGCGGCGCAGTCGAGCATCGTGCCGTCGGCCAGCGCCAGCCGGCACGCCAGGCCGTGGCGGGCATCGACCAGGCCGGTCACCGCCTCGCGGATCTGCATCCACGGCTCCTCGGCCGGGCTCAAGGTCCGGCAGACTGCGATCACCTGGTCGATGTGGGGCTGGGCCCCCAGCATCTCGGGGCCGATGCGCCAGACCTGCGCGAAGGCGCGGTTGGCGAATTTGAGGCGCCCGTCGGTGCCGAACACCGCCACCGGCTCGCGCAGGGTGTCGAGCGTCTCGCTCTGCACCTGCATCAGCACGTTGTAGCGCGACTCGAGGTGGACCCGCTCGGACACGTCCTCGAACAGGTAGGTCAGCCCCCCTTGCGGGTTCGGGTCGGCGAGAACGCGCAGGGTCCGCCCGTCGGGCAGGTGCCACCAGGTCTCCTGCGCCTCGGCCGCCCGGTAGGCGGCGAGCACCCCAGCCTTCCAGCTGCGGAAATCCGCCTGCTCGGGCAGCTTGCGGGCGTTGCGCAGGGCGTCGAGGATCTCGCCGTCCAGCGGCCGGCCCTCCAGGAAAGCGGGGTCGAGGTCCCAGAGGTGCCGGTAGGCGGCGTTGTGGAAGATCAGCTTCTGGCGCGCGTCGAACATCGCGACGGCGGTGGGTAATTGGTCGAGGGTGCGGACGTTGGCGTCCATCTGGCGCTGCAGGTCGGCGCGGACGCTCTCGAGCTCCGAGACGTCGACCGCGATGCCGACGGTGCCGGCCTCGGTCGCGACCTCGGTGACGTCGAGGGTGCGACGCGCGCCCGCCACCACAGCGGAGACCCGCAACGGACCGGCGCCCCCCCGGGAGCGGCGGCGCTCGGCCTCCTCGCGGGCGGTGCGCTCGAGGAGTTCGGCGCCCTCGCGCACCGCGCGGGCGGCGTCGCCGGCCTCCGCCGCGGCGGCGTAGGCGGCGTTGGCCCAGGCCAGCCGCCCGTCGGGTCCGCGGTGCCAGACCGGCTGCGGGATCGCGTCGAGGAGGCCGGACAGGGCCGAGAGGCCGTGGCGGGTCTCGTTGAGGGTGGCGCGCAGCTCGACCAGCTCCTGGCGCTCGCCGGTGAGTTCGCGCAGGCGCAGGAGCGCCTGGCCGCCCACCGCCTGCCCCTGCGCCTCGATGGTGCGGCCCTGGAGCGTGCGCACGGTGCGGCGGAAACGCTCGCCGCGGCCGCGCAAGCTCTCGACTGCGGCGTCCAGAGCCGCGGCGTCGGCGGGCACGAGCCACGCTCCGAAGGCGAGCACCCGGCGGGCCGAGCCCGGCCGCGACCCGTCCGCGGTGATACCGACATCGCCCTCGATCAGCGGCTCGCCGCGGGCGTCCCAGGTCACGACCACCTGCGGCTCGGAGCCGAGCAGGAGATCGGCCCGGTCGTGGGCGCCGCGCAAGTCGGCGAGTTCCGCGTTCAGGGTGTGCTCGCGCCGGGCCCAGCGGGCTCGCTCGCGCAGGTAGAGGAGCGACAGGATCGTGGCGAAGATCGTCAGGCCGATCAGCACCGCGAAGCCGACGGCGTTGTGCGCGTGCAGCCCCGGAGCTGTCTCCGCCGCCTGGGCGGCGGCCGCGAGACCGAGTGCGCCGCCCAATACGCCGGCGCCCGCGCGGCCGCCGAGCCGTCGCGGCGTACGTCCAACCCCCATGATCCGTCCGTCTCCACGCGAACCGGCGCACCGGCCCTCGACCGGACCGGTACGCCACACGACCTGAACGCTACGCCACGATGAACGCCGGAAGCCGTGCCCGTCATGCGGACCGGCTCCCCTCCCCAGAGATTCGCCCGGAGTTTAGCGCGGCGCGGATTCGGCCCGGAAGGGGTGAATTGGGGGGAAGCCAGGCCGGGCCGCACGGAGCAGCGTCAAGAGCACAGAAATGCCACACCTTGGGCAGAACAAAGGCAGAACTTCGGTTCCCTCTTCGATCGCGCAACCGCTACGGCACATCGTACACGCAAAAAGAAGAGCCCGGCCTGACGGCCGGGCTCCCGGTCCAACACTGGGTGCTGGATACGATATCAGTAACGGTAGTGGTCGGGCTTGAACGGGCCGTTCTGCTTGACGCCGATATAGGCGGCCTGGTCCTCGCGCAGCTTGGTCAGCTTGACGCCGATCTTCTCGAGATGCAGCGCCGCGACCTTCTCGTCGAGGGCCTTGGGCAGGGTGAAGACGTTCTTCTCGTACTTGCCCGGGTTGGTCCAGAGCTCGATCTGGGCCAGCGTCTGGTTGGTGAAGGAGGCCGACATCACGAAGGACGGGTGGCCCATGGCGTTGCCGAGGTTCACCAGGCGGCCCTCCGACAGGAGGATGATGCGGTGGCCGTCGGCGAACTCGATCTCGTCGACCTGCGGCTTGATGTTCTGCCACTTCAGGTTCTTGAGACCCGCGACCTGGATCTCGTTGTCGAAGTGGCCGATGTTGCAGACGATGGCGCGGTCCTTCATCGCCCGCATGTGGTCGAGGGTGATGACGTCCTTGTTGCCGGTCGCGGTCACGAAGATGTCGGCGCGCGGCGCGGCATCCTCCATGGTGGTGACCTCGTAGCCCTCCATCGCGGCCTGGAGCGCGCAGATCGGATCGACCTCCGAGACCAGCACGCGGCAGCCGGCGTTGCGGAGCGAGGCGGCCGAGCCCTTGCCGACGTCGCCGAAGCCCGCGACCATCGCGACCTTGCCGGCCATCATCACGTCGGTGCCGCGGCGGATGCCGTCGACCAGCGACTCGCGGCAGCCGTAGAGGTTGTCGAATTTCGACTTCGTCACCGCGTCGTTGACGTTGATCGCCGGGAAGAGGAGCTTGCCCTCCTTGGCGAGCAGGTACAGGCGGTGCACGCCGGTGGTGGTCTCCTCCGAGACGCCCTTGATCGACTCGGCCAGGCCCGCGAACCAGCCCTTCGGCTTCTCGGCCAGCATGCGCTTCAGGAGCGCGAAGAAGATTTCCTCCTCCTCCGAGCCCGGCTTGTCGAGGAAGGCGGTGTCGCCGTTCTCGGCGCGCAGGCCGAGATGCACGAACATCGTGGCGTCGCCGCCGTCGTCGAGGATCATGTTCGGCATGCCGCCGTCATGCCACTCGAACAGCTTGGCGGTGTAGTCCCAGTAATCCTTCAGGGTCTCGCCCTTGATGGCGAAGACCGGGATGCCGGCGGCGGCGATCGCGGCGGCGGCGTGGTCCTGGGTCGAGTAGATGTTGCACGAGACCCAGCGGAGGTCGGCGCCGAGAGCCTTCAGGGTCTCGATCAGCACCGCGGTCTGGATCGTCATGTGCAGCGAGCCGGCGATCTTGGCGCCCTTCAGCGGCTGGCTCGCGGCGTATTCCTCGCGCACGGCCATCAGGCCGGGCATCTCGGTCTCGGCGATCGCGATTTCCTTGCGGCCGAAATCGGCCAGCGCGATGTCCTTGACGATGTAATCGGTGTTGCTCGGCATGGTCGGTCTCCCGTGTCGCCCGCTTCGGCTGCGCCTATACCAGCCGCCCGGCGGGGAGGCAATCAAGATATAAAGATGTCTTTATGCGACGGTTCGAAGGTGGGACGGAAGCCGCGCCGGCCGCGCTTGCATGCCTCTTGCAGACGTCAGGCGCGTAACGCGGCCGTACGGGCCGCGCGCCAGCCGGGGTCTTTCGATGCGTCACGCTTCCCTCTCGCGCCGCCAGCTCATCGTCGGCGCCTCGGCCCTCGCGGCGCTGGGACCCACCGGCGCCGTCCTGGCTGAAGGGACGGCGTCCGGCAGCCTGACCTACGGCATCTCGCTGTTCGACCTGCCGCTCACCACCGGCCAGCCCGACCGGGGCGCGGGCGGCTACCAGTTCACCGGGCTCACTCTCTACGACCCGCTGGTGGCCTGGGAGCTCGACGTCGCCGACCGGCCGGGCCGATTGGTGCCGGGGCTCGCCACCGCCTGGGAGAGCGACGCCGCGGATCGCCGCAACTGGATCTTCCGCCTGCGCGAAGGGGTCAAGTTCCACGACGGCTCGGCCTTCGACGCCGACGCGGTGATCTGGAACTTCGACAAGGTGCTCGACGCCAAGGCCGCCCATTACGACCAGCGCCAGGCCTCGCAGGTGCGCCCGCGCCTGCCCTCGGTGGCGTCCTACAGGAAGCTCGACGCCATGACGGTGCAGGTCACCACCAAGGCGGTCGACGCGCTGTTTCCCTACCAGATGCTGTGGTTCCTGATCTCGTCGCCGGCGCAGTACGAGGCGGTCGGGCGCGACTGGACCAAGTTCGCCTTCCAGCCCTCCGGCACCGGGCCCTATCGCCTCGCCGCCCTGGTGCCGCGGGTCCGCCTGGAGCTCACCCCGAACCCGACCTACTGGAACCCCAAGCGCATGCCGCGTCTGGCGAAGCTCACGCTCGCCTGCATGCCGGAGGATCTGTCGCGAGCGAACGCCCTCCTGTCGGGCAGTGCCGACCTGATCGAGCTGCCCGCCCCCGACGCGGTGCCGCGGCTGAAGGGCGCCGGCATGCGGGTGACCGGCAACGACACGCCGCATGTCTGGAACTACCACCTGTCGATGCTGGAGGGCAGCCCGTGGCGCGACCTGCGCCTGCGCAAGGCCGCCAACCTCGCCGTCGACCGCGAGGGCGTCGCCGCGCTGATGGGCGGGCTCGCGACCCCGGCGGTGGGCCAGGTGCAACCGTCGAGCCCGTGGTTCGGCAAGCCTTCCTTCCAGATCAAGTACGACGTCGATGCGGCGCGCAAGCTCGTGAAGGAGGCGGGCTACTCGGTCCAGAACCCGCTGCGCACGAAGTTCATCATCCCGACCGGCGGCTCGGGCCAGATGCTGTCGCTGCCGATCAACGAGTTCGTGCAGCAGAGCTGGGCCGAGATCGGCATCGCGCTCGAGTTCCAGGCGGTCGAGCTGGAAGTGGCCTATACCGGCTGGCGCCAGGGCGCGGCCGACCCGTCGATGAAGGGCATCACCGGGGGAAACATCGCCTACGTCACCTCGGATCCGCTCTACGCCATCCTGCGCTTCTACGATTCGAAGCAGGTCGCGCCGACCGGCGTGAACTGGAGCCACTACCGCAACCCGGAGGTCGACCGGCTCTGCGACGCGGTGCGGGCGAGCTTCGACCCGGCGGAGCAGGACAGGATGCTGGCGCGCATCCACGAGATCGTGGTCGACGACGCGGTGCAGGTCTGGGTCGTGCACGACACCAACCCGCACGCCCTCTCGGCCAAGGTGAAGGGGTACACCCAGGCGCAGCACTGGTTCCAGGATCTGACGACCCTGGGGTGAGCGTTCCGCCGACCGGTGGACGGGTCTCAGCCGCGCAGGGCCGCGTGAAGCCGCCCTGCCCGGCCGCCGGTCTCGACCCCGGCGCGCGCACCGACGATCCGCGGCCTGCGCCCGTCGGCGAGCGCGTGCACCGCCATGCTCTCGCTCCGTCCCCGCAACTGATACGACCCGAGCGCCTCGACCGTGATGCCCTCGGGCAGGAGCGGCAACTGGCCGAGGACCGCCTCCGAGATCAGCACGTCCCGCCGGGTCTCCCGGCACAGGCCTTCGAGCCGGGCGGTCGCGTTCATGACGTCGCCGAAATACGCGATCTTGTGCCGGTCGACGCCGACCTCGGCCGTCACCACGCTGCCGCCGTGGAGGGCCGCCCGCAATTCGGGCACCAGGCCGAAGCGGGCGAGCCAGCCTTCCCGGTCGGCGTCGAGGGCGCGGCGGATCGCGAAGACGCAGGCGACGCACCGCGCCCGCTCGACGCCGCGCGCGAGCGGCCAGGAGACGATGACCTGATCGCCGATATAGTCGTCGACCTGGCCGCGGTGGCGGCGCACCGGCTCGGCGATCGCGGAGAATACCGCCGTCAGCAATTCCTGCGCGGCGATGTCGCCGTGCCGCTCCGCGTAGGCGGTCGAGCCGGCGAGATCGAGGAACAGGAAGATGCGCTCCTCCCGGACCGGGCGGTGGTAGCGCCCGAGGATGAGATTCACGAAGGTCGCAGCCCCGATCAGGTCGCGCACGCGCAGGACCGAGACGATAATCGCCGCCATCGCCAGCGCGAACGGAATGGTGGCGAGCTTCGGGGTGATCGCCGCCATCAGGGGCTTGTCCACGACGCCGAACGTCCAGAGCGCCAGTCCCGTCAGCACCATGCCGACGACGATGACCAGCACCAGGCTGATCTCGGCGGCCGCGAAATAGGCCAGGGTGGGCAGCCGCCGCAGGCGCTCGCTGTAGCCGGCGAGGAAGACGCCGCGTTCATACGCGATGGCGAGGACGCCGATGCACGTCCCGTAGAGCATGCCGGCGACATTCGGCCCGTCGCTGAACAGCAGGCCGTGCAGGGCCCCGAACAGGGCGCTGACAGTCGCGATGATGATCCAGAACGTTGCGGTGCCGGTCGACATCGTCTTCCTCGGCTCGGGAGCGAGGTCGTATCGATGAACGAACAAGAGCGGCGACACAATGATCGCCGGAGATGTCGCGAACTCGACCGCTCCGCCCCGTGCGACATCGCACGGGACGAGAGCGCGATGGCTCGACGCTCGCGGCTTAGGCGGATCGGCGCCCACGACGATGATCGTGGCGAATGACGGAGCGCGGGCCTGGATCGTTCACGACACCGGCAAGAAGACGCCATCGGCCGAGGTCGAAGGCACACTCGGGTGCGGTACGGGCGCCCGGCATCCGACGACGCTGCGGACATCGAACGGCGTCGTCCGTCGGCCCCCCACGTCATCCCGGCGATCGCAGCCGGCGAGACTCCGGAATGATGCGAAGGGCTGCCGATCAAGCCGCGATCGACATAGCCCGCGATGTCCCGCCCGGTTTCCGTGACCGCGCCGGTTCCTGTTAACGCGCCGGCTTCTTGGCTGCCTCGGCCGTCGGCGGCGTGATGCTGCCCGTCTGGGTCACCTTGTCCTTCGCCTGGTCGAGGCGCTTGGTCAGCGAGGCGAGGTCGCGCTGGGTGGCGGTGAGCTGCGCCTTGGCCTTGTCGCGGGTCGCACCGAGCTGGGCGATCTCGTCCCGCGCCGCGGCGATCTTGGCCTGGCGGTCGCGCAGCTCGGCCTCGACGTCCTGGAATTGCTTGAAGCGCGCGGCGAGCGCGTCGCGCTGGCCCTCGGTCTCCGCCAGCTGGGCGCGCAGGGCGCTCTTGCCCGAAGAGGAGACGGCGTAGGCGCCCCAGCCCGACAGGGTGCCGAGGCCGAGGATGCCGGCCGCGAGGAGGGCGGGATGGGGGCGGAACCGCAGGGCACGCATCGGCAGTCCTCGTCAGGTACTCGTAGGGCTGCCGTCGGCAGCTGAGGATGTCCCGAACCCGGGATCACGATTGTCCTTGAATATGGCGCGGTTTCGTTAACGCCAGCTTGCCGCGATTCGCCGCCGAAAACCTTAACGGGACATGACCTCCGGCGCCGCGCCGGCGCGGATCCAGGCATCGAAACCGTCCGCTGCCGCATCGAGGCCGAATTGTTAGAGCAAAACGCACATCAACCGACGGACCCGGCGTCGAAGAGGCGGCTATTCGTTCGGTCCGCGCACCGGAAATGGTCCGTCGTCTTCCCCGGCCGGAGCCGGCGACCGCGCGAGGCAGGGCACGACTAGCGCCGTTTCGCGCCGCCGCAAGCCCTCCCCCCCGAGAACCCGTTGACTCTCGCGCTGCATTGCAGCATCGTAATTGCTGCGTCGCACAAATTCTCACGGGCGGCGCGCGTAGCACAAGAGCCAGAGGCCACGCCCATGAGCAGCACCCAGAAGCCCTTCGAGATCCCGTCCGAGATGCGCGACTTCGCCGAGAAGAGCGTCCAGAACGCCCGCACGGCGTTCGGCACCTTCCTGGGCTCCGCCCGCAAGCTCGCCGAGACCGTGCAGTCCTCGACCCAGACCTCGCAGACCGGCATGGGCGCCGCCGTGACCCGCGGCTTCGACTACACCGAGCAGCACGCCACCGCCACCTTCGACCTCGCCGAGAAGCTGGTGCGCAGCCGCGACGTCAAGGAGGCGCTCGAGCTCCAGGGCGAGTACATGCGCAACCAGATGAGCGCGCTGCAGGGCCAGGCGAAGGAGTTCGCCACCCTGTCCGAGTCGATCAAGGCCGACCTGAACAAGGCCCAGGCCAAGGCGTAACCACGCTTCGGGCCAACCCGGCCGAAGCCCGGGCCCGCCGGGAGCGAGGTTCCGCCTCGCCCCGCCACGAAGGCCGGGCCGAACGCCGTGCCCGATCCGGCCGTCGCGGTGATCGAGGGCGCCAGGCCCGCGATCCGCCGACGGCCCGCGGCTCAGGGGATGTGACCGGCGGTGCGTCTCATCGTGCCGCCGATCGGCCGCGCGGACTGAAGTCCGCGCCGACCTGTCGGTGCCCCGGACGAGCCTGCCGGCGCGCCGGCTCCGCGTCCGCCCCCGCATCGGGTGAGGGCGGCCGCCCGCCGGGTGACGCGCCAGGGACGCGGCGCCCGCTACTCCGAGGAGGCCGAGCCATGACCACGACGCGCCGCACCGACCGAACCCGCAAGCCGCCCCGCCGCCCCCCCGTCCGGACGGCCGCGAGGATGGACGATCCTGCCAAGACGAGCGAACCGACCGTGAGCGAGATGACCGCCAGCGAGACGACGTCCGACGAGGCGATGATGGACGAGATCGCCGAGATCGAGACCTCGGCCGACATGGACCAGGCCGAGGCCGAGCAGCCCGGCACCGACCCGACCGCCGAGGACGGGCCGGCGGAGGCCGCCGAGCCGGAGCAGGCGCCCGAGACCCCCATCGAGGCGCCCGCCGCCGAGGCGGTCGACGAGGTCAAGAACGACGGGGACACGGTCGACGAAGCGTCGCCGGCCTCCTCGATCGAGGAGCCCGCCGAGGAGCCCGCGGCCGAGACGCCTGCCGCCGACATCGTCGCCACTGAGCCTGGGCCGGCCACGGCGCAGGATCCGGACATCCAGGACCCCGCTCCGGTGGCCTCCGAGGCGCCCGTCGCCGGGCCGGTCGCGGACGAGGCTCCCACGGCAACCGCCGAGGCGCCGGAAGCGGCGCCGGAGCAGCCCGGTCCGAAGGGCCAGGACGAGGTCCCGCTCGCCGCCATGCAGGGCTTCATCGAGATCAACGGCCGGCTGGTGGCGTTCCTCCAGGGCGAGAGCCAGGCGGCCCTCGCCTTCTGGAAGGCCGCGCTGACGGTCCGCACGCCGGGCGACCTCGCGCAGCTCCAAGCGGCCGAGATGACCCGGGCCGTCGATGCGGCATTCGCCTGCTGGCAGGACCTCGCCCGCCGGATGGAGCGTCTCCCGGCGTTCAAGGCGCCCCGCGCCCGCGCCGCCTGATCCATTCCCGGGCCGACCCCATCACGGGGCCGGCCCGGGCCGCCTGCGATTTTGCAAAACGCGAAGGAAACCGGGATGTTGGATGCTTGGTACGCGACGGCGATGCTCGCTCTGGAATCCCAGCGGGTCATCGAACTGCGCATGGTCAAGCTCGCCTGGGGCGGCGTGGCCGGCCAAGTCGAGGCGCAGCGGATGGTGAGCGAGAAGATCGGCGCGGCCCTCGAGGCGACCGGCACCCTGCTCGGCGGCGGCACGCCGGAGGCGGTGATCGACCGCTACCGCGAGCACGTGCGCAACAACGTCGAGCGCCTCTCCGCGCCGGCCCGCCCCAGCGGTCACTGAGACACCGCCGCTCTCTCCCGCGCGACCGGTCGCGCCGGGCCACCGGCGCTGCCATAGTTCATTGATTTTGTTGGATTTTCTGCGACGAACCGGTATCCGGTTCGTCGCACGATTCTCTCGTTGACTGCGCAAAAGCCCGCGCCGAACCCGAATACCCGTCCGGTGCACCAGGCGCGCGCCGGCACCGGGGCGGGAACGGGCGCGGGGGCAGCCTCGCGCGGGACGACCGGCAGGGTGGTGCCGGTGGTGGTCGGCTCCGGCGCGCCGGCATCGGCCGCCGCCGAGCGAATCTGCGGCCCCGAATCGAAGCCCGGCCCGGCGACGTCTCCGCGGGAGCGGCATGGCTCCGGCTCGATAAGAAGAACACGTCGCCGCGCCGCCCTCGCGCCTCCGCGGGCGCGGCCGCCAGGATCTCGAGGGCGACCAGCCCGACCATCAGACCCGTACGCTTGCCCGTATCTCCTCCGCGCAGCCGCACGTCCCGGCCGGGTGCGAGGACCACGATGGGCGTCCGGCGTTAATCCGGCACCGCACCCGATCGGTGGCATTCGAGTGGTTCGCGCGGAAATCTCACGCCTTGCGCAGCCACAGGCTGGTCTCGAAGGCGCCCGGCAGCAGGGGCAGCCGCGCGAGGACGCCGTCGAGGGGCCAGCCAGTCCCGGCCGCGACGTAGCGGCTGGCGAAGAGCGGGGCGTAGGCGCCGCCCTGGAGCAGCGTACCGACCGGCACTTGCTCGTTGTAGCCGCGCCAGGCCCATGCCTCGGGATAGGCGTCCGGCAGGAAGATGTCGTGCAGGTGCACGAGCACGCCTGCGGCGAGACGCGGCAGCACGTCGAGGAGGAGCCGGTCGACGTCGGTGCCCGGCATCGCGACGTGGCTCGAATCGATGAACAGCACGTCGCCGGATTCGAGCGCCGCCGCCTCCTCCGCATCCGCCGGTCCGAACAGGCGCGCCTCGTGGCGCAGGCCGAGGCCGGTCAGCGGCGCGCGGGGCGCCGGGTCGATACAGGTGATGGTGGTCGACAGGCCGCCGTCGCGGACGGCTTGCGCGAGGAAGCGGGTCGAGTGGCCCGAGCCGATCTCGACGATGCGGCGGGGCCGCTCGCGCCGCACCAGGGCGTAGGCGGCAGCGGCGTCGAGGCGCGGGAACCAGTCCTGGGTGAAGCGCGCCGGCCGCTCGCCGACCAGGCCCGGACCGCCGGCCGCGATGCGATCGAGGTCGGGGGCGTGCGCTTCGATCGCCGAGAGGACCGCCCGGAAGGCGGGTTCGGCCGCGAAAAAGATCGGGCGGAGGGCCGGGTAGCCCTCCGCCCGCGCCGCACCGGCGTGCCGGTACGGGATCAGGAAGCCGCCCGCCGGCAGGCCGAGCAGGGCGCGGAGACCGAGCCCGGCGCGGCGCAGGCGGGGACGGCTCATACCGCCTTGCGCACCGGAACGTCGCGCAGGTCCGGGGTGATGCCGGGGCCGTCGACCGGCGGCGGCGGCACGGTCGCCGGAGACGTCGCCTTGTTGCGCAGGGCGTCGGCGAGGCGGCCACGCTCGAACAGCAGCACCACGCCGATCGCCAGGGCGAAGGGCACGAGCAGGTAGAACAGGCGGAAAATCAGGACGGCGGCGAGCACGTCGGTCTTCGGCAGGTCCGGCATCGCCGTGATGAAGACGAGCTCGAACACCCCGATGCCGCCCGGCGCGTTGGAGACCAGCGCCACGGAGAACGAGGCGAGGAACACCGCGAGCACCACGAGGAAGCCCGGATTCCCGGCCTCGGGCAGGGCGAAGTAGATGATGCCGGCGGCGCCCAGGAGCTCGAGCGGCGCGGCGATCAGCTGGCGGCCCATGATGTTGGGACGCGGATACTCGATCTTGAACGAGCGGATATGCAGCGGCCGGAAGTGCAGGATCGAGCCGATGACGTAGAGGGCGACGAAGCCGAGCAGGCCGAAGCCAACGAGGCGGGCCGTGGTCGGGCTCGCCAGCACCGGCGGCAGCAGGCTCGCGACGCGCTGCAGCAGCTCGGGCTCCAGCACCAGCACTAGGCCGCCGAGGAACGCCGTGCCGAGGCCGAAGGTGAAGGAGCAGAGCGCCACCAGGACCGCCACCTGCGCGGGCGAGAGGCCCTTCGATGTGTAGGCGCGGTAGCGCACCACGGCGCCGGAGAACACCGAGGCGCCGATATTGTGCGACAGCGCGTAGGTGGTGAAGGAGCACACCGACACAAAGAGCCAGGAGATGCCCTTCACGCCGAGATGCAGGAGCGCGATCCGGTCGTACCAGGCGAGCGCGGCGTAGGCGACCAGGGTCGAGAGGACCGCGAGAGCATAGCGATGCGGCGGGATCGCCGCCAAGCTCGCCTTCACGTCGGCGAAGGACAGGCCCTTCAGCAGGTGCCACAGCAGGTAGACCGAGACCACGACGGCCCCGAGGCCGATGACCGGCCAGATGAAATCCTTGATCTTCTTCATCGCGGTCGTCGCGTCCCCAATTCTCGCGCGCGCTTCTGCCCGACCCTGCGGGCGACCGCAAGGACGGCCCGTCGCGGCGGGCCCCTCCTTTCATGGGATCGTGACGGTTTCGTGCCGCTTCCGTGTTGCATCCGGCCCGGGGCGCTCCTGTCTGCGGGCCCCGTCCAGGCTCCCTGGTTCAGGCTCCCCTGGCGTCGAGCCAGTCGAGGAGCATGCGGGCGACGCCCTCCGAGCCGAGATCGAGCTGGAGGAAATGGGCGATGCCCGGCACGGTGCGGTGCTGGGCGCCGTGATAGAGCGCGGTGCGCCATGTCGTCGCCGGCCAGATCATGCGATCGTCGGCGCCGCCGAGGACCAGGGCCGGCACGCCCGCGAAGGCCGCCGAGAGCGGCAGGACCGGCATGTGCGCCTCGGCGAGCGCCACCGGGCTCTCGGCCGACATCCGGGCGGCGTAGTTCTGCGCCCGCTCCAGGGGCAGGCCTTCCGAGAACAGCCAGTGGCGGGCGAGCGCCACCGCCGGCTCGCGGCCGGGCAGGAGCGAGCCCGCCAGCGCCTCGACCCAGAAGCCCGCATCGGTCATCGCGATGCGCGGGCCGACGAGGCCGAGGCCCTCCGGCGGCAGGGAGGCCATCAGGACGAGGCCGCGCAGCGGCACGTGGCCGAGGACGCGCTGCGCCAGCAACCCGCCGAGCGAGTGCCCGACCAGCACCGGCGGCTCGCCCCACTGCGCCAGGGCCAGCTTCAGGTCGGCGACGTAATCGGTGAGCGAGGCGGCGCGCAGGTCGCGCCCGCCCCCGCTGCGGCCGTGGCCGCGCAGGCTCACCGCCGCCGCGCGGCGGCCGCGCCGGGCGAGGTGGGGCAGGAAGATCTCCTCGAACATCCAGGCGCCCCCGAAGGCGCCGTGCACGAAGAGGAGAGGCGCACCGCGGGGCTCGCCGGCGGGCTCGGCCTCGATCCATTCGAGGGCGGGGCCGTCGCTGCGCTCGATCATGCGGCGCGTCACCTGCGCCCGCGGTTCGGTGACGACCGTGAAGCGGCGCCGGTCCCGCGCGTGGGCGTCGTGCATGGTCGTGCCTCTCAACGGTCCGGCGGCCGGCCCGATCCTCAATCTAATGGCCAAGCCCCGTTCGCCCAGCCACCCGAACGGCGGAACGCCCGGATCGCGACAGCGTGGCACGGGAAAGCTTGACACAAGGGAAACGGCCCGGCCCCCTCGGGGCCCGGCATCCCGACAGGAGACATTCGCGCCGTGAGCGACCACCCGACCGACGGACCGCGCCTGAGCCTCGACGGCACCACCGCTCTGCCACCGACCCACGTCGCCGCCGTGGTGACCTACCTGGAGATGCGCGAGCCCCCTCCCCCGCGGGAGCGTGTGCCCGCGCGGCTCGCGGCGATCGGCGCGGACCTTCCCCGCTACCGGGCGCTCTACGCGGCGATCGGGACGCCCTGGCTGTGGTTCGGCCGGGCGCGGATGAGCGACGAGGCGCTGCTGACGATCCTGGGTGACCCGAACGTCGAGGCCCTGGCCCTCGTCGGGGAGGACGGCGACATCGGCCTCATGGAGCTCGACCGGCGCCGGCCGGGAGAGGTGGAACTCGCCTATTTCGGTCTCGTGCCGGGGTCGGTCGGCCGGGGTCTCGGGCGACGGCTGATGGAGGAGGCCGTGGCCCGGGCGTTCTCCCGGCCGATCGACCGGTTCTGGGTACATACCTGCACCCTCGATCATCCGGGCGCGGTCGATTTCTACCGCCGCTCTGGTTTCCGGCCTTACGCCCGGGCGATCGAGGTCGCGCCGGATCCGCGTCTCACCGGCGCCCTGCCCCGCATCGCTGCCGGGCAGATCCCCCTGTTGGCGGAGTGATTCGTCAGGCCCGTGCGCGGCCGAGCCCGATCGCGTCCATGCTGGCCTGGTCGCGGGCGTTCTCGGCGGCGCGCTCGCCCGAGCGCTCGCGGTCGTCGAGGATCTCGACCTTCTTCAGTTCCTCGAAGGCCTCGGCGAGCGCCGCCTTGGCGGCGGCGAGCTGGACGTCGAGGTCCTCGGCCGAGCGGCGGATGTTGTCGCGGCGCTGGGCGGCCGCGCGGGCGTAGGTCGGGTAGGCGAAGTGGGCCGGATCGGAGATCCCGGCCCGCTGCTCCTCCTGGCCGATCTCGCGATCGAGGTCGGCGGCCATACGGGCGAAATCGGCGATCATCGCCTCGATTTGCGCGACTTTGCGGCGCTTCTCGTCGGCCTGGAAGCGGCGCAGCCGGATGAGCGTGTCCCGCGACTTCATCGATACTCTACTCCCGCCAGCGGCTTGCGGCCGAGCTGTGAGCCCGCCACGCGCCGTCACGCGGCCGCATCGGCGGGCCGCGCGACCGGCCCTCACGGCCCGCCGACGATTGCGGCGAGGCGTTCGTAACCCTCGCGGATGGAGGTTGCTTCTTCCTTACCCTGCCCCAGAAAAGCCTCCAGATCCGGCATCAGACCGATCGCCTCGTCTACCTCCGGCGAGCTGCCGGGGCGGTAGGCGCCGAGCCGGATCAGCTCCTCCATGTCGGCATAGGTCGAGAGCACCCGGCGGGCGCGGCGCACCACGGGGAGGAAATCCGGGTCGCAGGCACGCGGCATGGTGCGGGAGACCGATCGCAGCACGTTGATCGCCGGGTAGCGCCCGCGCTCGGCGATGGCCCGCTCCATCACGATGTGCCCGTCGAGGATGCCCCGCACCGCGTCGGCCACCGGCTCGTTGTGGTCGTCGCCCTCGACCAGCACGGTGAACAGGCCGGTGATCGCCCCCTCGCCGGTCCCGGGTCCCGCCCGCTCGAGCAGGCGCGGCAATTCCGAGAAGACGGTCGGCGTGTAGCCCTTGGCGGTCGGCGGCTCGCCGGCGGCGAGCCCGATATCGCGCTGGGCCATGGCGAACCGGGTGATCGAATCGACCATGCACAGGACCTGCGCGCCGGAATCGCGAAAATGCTCGGCGAGCGCGAAGGTGACGTAGGCGGCGTTGCGGCGCATCAGGGCCGGCTCGTCGGAGGTGGCGACCACCACGACGGAACGGGCGAGGCCTTCTTCCCCGAGATCGTCCTGGAGGAATTCCTGCACCTCACGGCCGCGCTCGCCGACGAGGCCGATCACCGCGACGTCGGCGGCAGTGTAGCGCGCCAGCATCGAGAGCAGCACCGACTTGCCGACGCCGGAGCCGGCGAAGATGCCCATGCGCTGGCCGGCGCACATCGTCAGGAAGGTGTTGATGCAGCGCACGCCGAGATCGAGGGGCGGGCCGACCCGGCGGCGGGCGTGGGCGGGCGGCGGATCGGCCTGGAGGCCGTACGCGGCCGGTCCCGGCGGCAGCGGCCCCTTGCCGTCGATGGGACGCCCCAGCGCGTCGACGACGCGGCCGAGCCAGGCGCGGCTCGGGCGGATCGCGCCGGCGCCCTCCGCCCGCACCCGGGCCGGGCAGCCGCGGCGCACCCCCTGGAGCGAGCCGAACGGCATCGCCAGGGCGTGGGGCCCGGAGAAGCCGATGATCTCGCAGGGGATCGCGGTGCCGGCGGCCTCGTTCACCATGACGTCGAGCCGGCCGCCGAGCCGCATCGCCGCAACCGGGCCGGCGACCTCGATCAGGAGGCCGCGGACCGCCACCACCCGGCCGAAGGTCTCGACCTCCTCGACGCCGGCGAGCGCCGCGCGGGCGGCCTCGAAGCGCCCTCCCCCGGCCGCGGACCCGCTCATAAACCCTCTCCCGGCACCATCCTGTTGATACGAGGCCGTTTCCCGAACCGTGACGCTGCCATTGCCGGATTCCATCAACGATCCATTTACCCCTCTCCTTAACACTGAGGCAGATGGGATCCGCGTCGGGCGCCCGGAGGTTCTCCGGGGGCGTGGCGCGGGCGCAACATCAGGGGCAGGCCTCATGATGCGAGTCATTTAGGCGGCCCGTCAGGGGCGGGATGCAGGTATGCTACCGCGATTCGGCCGGAACGGAACGCCAACCCGCAAGGGTCCGGCCCGTCGGTGGTTTCCTAACCGCTTGCGGAACCGGAACAGGGTTTGTTAACCGTTCGGGCATAGCGTCGCGGTTCGGAAGATAACGGGCGTCCCCCACGGGCCGGTGGGAGACGGGCGGCGGGGGCTTGCCTTAACCCTTGAGGGCCAGGGCTTGGGGACCTGAGATGCGGGTACTTCTGATCGAGGACGACAGCGCGACGGCGCAGAGCATCGAGTTGATGCTCAAGTCCGAGAACTTCAACACCTATACGACCGACCTCGGCGAGGAGGGTGTCGATCTCGGCAAGCTGTACGACTACGACATCATTCTGCTCGACCTGAACCTGCCCGACATGTCGGGTTACGAGGTGCTGCGCTCGCTGCGGGTGGCGAAGGTCAAGACCCCGATCCTGATCCTCTCCGGCATGGCCGGGATCGAGGACAAGGTGAAGGGCCTCGGCTTCGGCGCCGATGATTACCTCACCAAACCTTTCCACAAAGATGAACTGGTCGCGAGAATCCACGCGATCGTGCGCCGGTCGAAGGGCCACGCGCAGTCGGTGATCACCACCGGCGACCTGATCGTGAACCTCGACCAGAAGACGGTCGAGGTGTCGGGCGCCCGGGTGCACCTCACCGGCAAGGAGTACCAGATGCTGGAGCTCCTCAGCCTGCGCAAGGGCACCACGCTAACGAAGGAGATGTTCCTGAACCATCTCTATGGCGGCATGGACGAGCCCGAGTTGAAGATCATCGACGTATTCATCTGCAAGCTGCGCAAGAAGCTGGCGAATGCCAGCCACGGCAAGAACTACATCGAGACGGTCTGGGGCCGCGGCTACGTGCTGCGCGAGCCGACCGAGGACGAGGGTCGCATCGCGGTCTGACGACCGGCCGTCGGGCCGGACGGACGAAAGAACCCCGCTCCGGCGGGGTTTTTTCGTTGGTGGTGGAGGGTTGTCGAGGCCGGGATCGGCGGGCGAGGCACCGGCTTGCCGGCCTCTTGGATCTCATACGATTTCCCACTGATTGCTTTCCGCAATGCGGGACATCGACTTCGCTCAGGCGCCACGCAGGCTTGCGATGCGATTTCCGGAAGGGATCTTCCGGCAATCGAATCAGTCGAGTCGCTGAGCGATCGATGGAAGACGCCCAGGCCGGGCATGATGCTCGTGAGCGCACACGGCCGGAGGCCGGATTTCATCCCGGTCGTTCAACGGGTCGAAGCCGTCCGACGGATCGAATTCCGCCGGCGCCCTTCCGACCCTCAGGATCATCCCGGGGCCGCGGGGCGGAGCCCGGGATTTCTGACCGCCGCGGCCGAGGAACGAGGCGGATCGCGGTCCACGTCCTCCTGAATCGTCGGCGGTTACGGGTCCCGGGTTCCCGGCTGCGCCGAGCCCCGGGACGACCCTGATGGGTTTCAATCCATCTGGAGAAAACCCAACGGGCTTTGAAGCTTGCAGGATGTCAGGCGCCGGGCATCGGGGGTGCCGCCCGGGATCGCCAGCATCCTCTCCCGCCCGCCTTGTGCAGAGCTGTGGCGGCGGGGCGTTCCGGACGACGGCCCCAAACCCGCGAAGGCCGGCTCCCGGGGGAAGCCGACCTCTTCTCGCGCGCGGGATCGGGCGAGGCGTCGCCCGCGCCGGGACCTCAGCGCGTCGCCCAGCGCAGACCGGAAGCGGCAGCGGCGGCCGTCGGGACGGTCGGCGTCGGGATCATCGCGCTCGCCCCGGCTCGGGCGTGCCGGTAGAGGCCGCGATGCTCGGGGTCGGGCATCAGCGATTCGGTGATGCCGATCACCGTCTCGGCGGCGCCGAGCAGCACCGCCCCGTCGGGGGCGAGCTGGTCGGCGATGCGGCGCAGCACGTCGGCCTTGGTCACCGTGTCGAAATAGATCAGCACGTTGCGGCAATAGACGATATCGAAGGTGCCGAGCTGCTCGAACGGCTGCAGCAGATTGAGCGGGCGGAAATCGACCATCTGGCGCAGGGATTCCGCGATGCGCCACTGCTCGCCCACCTGGGTGAAGTGCTTGAGCATCAGCTGCACGGGCAGGCCGCGCTGGACCTCGAACTGGTTGTACAGGCCGAGCCTGGCCTTCTCCAGCACCTCGGTCGAGAGGTCGGTGGCGACGATCTCGACCCGCCAGCCGGCGAGCCGGGGCGCCGCTTCCGCGAGCAGCATCGCCAGCGAGTACGGCTCCTGGCCGGTCGAGGCGGCGGCGCACCAGATCCGCAGGCGGCGCTGGCCGGCCCGGGCCGTCAGCGCGCCGGGCAGCAGCACGTCGCGAAACAGGTCGAACGGCGTGCGGTCGCGGAAGAAGAAGGTCTCGTTGGTGGTCATCGCCTCGACCACCGCGCGCTCGATGGCGCCGTCGCGGGCGAGCCGCAGGCAGCCGATCAGCTCGGTCAGCCCGGCGAGGTTGAAGCGCCGGCAGACCGGCGACAGGCGGCTCTCGACCAGGTAGCGCTTCTCCGCCGTGAGGGCGAGGCCGGAGCGCTGCTTGAGGTAGAGGCGGAGGAAATCGAACTCGGTCTCGGTCATCGACGCGGCATCCTCCCCCGGATCCGTGGCAGGATATCCATCAGTGGCCGCCGATGGCGGTGCGGAGTGCCGGGCCGATCGCCGGCAGCGGCAGGATCTCGTGGGCGTAGCCGGCCTTCACCAGGCTGCCGGGCATGCCCCAGACGGTCGAGGTCGCCTCGTCCTGGGCGAGCATGACCCCGCCGGCATCGACCAGGGCCTTGGCGCCCTTGGTGCCGTCCGAGCCCATGCCGGTGAGGATCACCGACAGGGTGGCGGCGCCGTAGACTTCCGCCGCGTCGCGGAACATCACGTCGACCGCCGGGCGGCAGAAATTGACCGGTGGGCCGTCGTTGAGCTGGATCACCGCCTCGGCGGCGGTGCCGGTGAGACCCATGTGGCGCCCGCCGGGGGCGACGTACACGATTCCCGGACGCACCGGCTCGCCGTGCTTGGCCTCCGCCGCCGGCAGGCCGATCCGGGCGCCGAGATGCTCGGCGAAGACCGCGGTGAAGACCGGCGGCATGTGCTGGACGATCAGGACCGGCACGCGCCGCAAGGTCGCGGCACCGATGCCCTCCAGCACCTCCCCCACCGCCCGCGGGCCGCCGGTCGAGGAGCCGATGAGCAGGCAGCGCGGCGGGCTGGTGCGCAGGGGGCGCGGGCGCACGCTCACCGGCGCCGGCGCCGGCGCAGCCGACGGGCGCGGCGACGGCGCGGCAACGGCGGCCGGGCGCTCGGGCAGCCCGACCGGGCCGGGCCGCTCGGAGAACGCCGTGGGCCGGGCGCGGGGCCGGTTGCGCAGGTCGGCTCCGAGCATCCGAATCTTCTGGACCAGGTCCTCGCGAAAGCTCGCCTGGGTGGTGACGCCGCGGTTGCCCTCGGGCTTCGGCAGGTAGTCGATCGCCCCGAGAGCGAGGCAGCGGAGCGAGATTTCCGCGTTGCGCTGGGTCAGGGTCGACATCATCACGACTTGGAGCCCGGGGCGCTTGGCCAGCATCCGGGGCAGCGCCTGGGTGCCGTCGAGCTCCGGCATCTCGATGTCGAGAAGCACGATGTCGGGCTGGACCCGGTCGAGGGCGTCGAGCGCGATGCGACCGTTCGAGGCGGTGCCGACGACTTCGCAGCCGGCCTCCTCAAGCCAGCGCGAGACGAGGCCGCGGACCACGACGGAATCGTCGGCGACAAGGACGCGGATGCGCGGTCCGGCGCTGGCTGATGGGGTGGAGGGCGCGGCGGATGCGGCCATGGCGTTTCTCGGTGGGCGCGCCGCGGGGCGGCCGGGGAATCGGGCCCCGGTTACGAAGCCGGGGCGTCTCGGGGCGTCTCGGGTCTGTCGTGCGGCCGGCCTCAGGCGAGGCCCACCGCCTGGAGCTTGGCGGTCATGATGTCCTTGTCGAAGGGCTTCATGATGTACTCGTCGGCGCCGGCCTGGAGCGCCCGGGCGATCGACGCGACGTCGTTCTCGACGGTGCAGAACAGCACCTTCGGGTGGTCGCCCTCGGGCAGCCGGCGCAGGGCGCGCAGGACGTCGTAGCCGTCCAGGTGCGGCATGTTCCAGTCGAGCAGGACGGCGTCCGGCATGTGCGACCGGCACTGCTCGACCGCCTCGCGGCCGTCCTCGGCCTCCGCCACCCGGAAGCCGAGGCCCTCGATGATCCGGCGCGCCACCTTGCGGATCACCGCCGAGTCGTCGACGATCAGGAAGGTTCTCATCCGGCCGCCCCCGGGGATCACGCCGCGCTGGCCGCTTGGCGCTCGTCACCGAAGGCGAGGACCGCCTCGACGTCGAGGATCATCAGCAGGCGGCCGTCGAGGCGGTGCACCCCGCGCGAGACCGCGCGCCAGCGGTTGTGGAGATGGACCGGGTTCGGCTCGTAGGTGTCGGCCGAGAGCTTCATCACCTCGCCGACCTGATCGACGAGGAGCCCGTAGGCTTCGCCGCCATGCTCCAGGCCCACCGCCATGTTGCGGCCGTCGCCGGTACGGTCGGGCAGGCCGAGGCGGCGGCGCAGGCAGAGCGCCGTGACGACGCGGCCGCGCAGGTTGAGCAGGCCCTTGATCTCCGGCGGCGCCAGCGGGACGTCGGTGAGGTTGGTGGCGATGAAGACGTCGTGGACCTTGTCGATCGGCAGGCCGAACAGCTCGTCGCCGAGGAGGACCGTGACGTAGTCGGTGGTCTCGCCGGCGGACGGCGCGGGCGTGCCGGCGGTGTTGGTGTTGGCGGCCATCATGGGCGGGGCTCGGACATGGGAGGTCGGACTGGGAGGGAGGTCGGTCCGGGCGCGGCGTCGCGCGCCCGAACGATCGCGTCAGCGGATCACGCCGCGGCGTCGAGGGGGGCGCTGGTGATCTCGTTCACCGCCGCCACCAGACCGGAGCGGTCGAACTTCGCCACGCAATCGGCGACGCCGAGGGCCCGGGCCCGGGCGAGCGAGTCCGGCGCCATCGTGCCGGCGAGCGCCACCACCGGCATCGCGGCGAGCCTGCCGCCGCTCTTGCGCATCGCCTCGATCAGGTCGAACCCCGAGCGGCCCGGCATCTCGAGGTCGCAGACCACGAGGTCGAGCTTCGCCTCGCCGCCGAGATGGCGCATGGCCTCCTCGGCATCGCCGGCCTGCGTCACGCGGAAGCCGGCCGCCTTGAGCACCGGGGTCAGCATCTCGCGGAAGAAGGCCGAGTCGTCGACGAGGAGCAGGCTCGGCGCCGTCGGTACCGCGCGGTGGGCCGCCTGGCCCCAATCGTCGTGGGCGAGCGGCAGGTAATGGGCGATGTTGACGATCTCGGTCGCCCGGTTGCGCACCACCGCCGAGCCAATCAGGTCCGAGCGTTCGGTGACCAGTTCGACGTCCAGCACCTCGTCGACGATGTCGACGATCTCGTCGACCACGAGGCCCATCGAGCGCTCGCCATCGGAGAACACCACCAGCGCCTGGGCGCCCTCCCGTTTCAGCGCCTGCGACGGATCGGCCGGGACGAGCGGCATCAGGCGGCCGCGATACTGGATCAACGGGCGCCCGCCGACCCATTCGATCTTGGCCGCATCGATCTCCTCGAGGCGCGTGACCAGGGAGAGGGGTACGGCCTTCAGCGAGTCGCCGCCGCCCTTGAACACCAGGAGCGTCACCGCCTGATCGGCCCCGGTCTCGTCGCCCTCGGCCTCCGCCTCGACCTCGCCGGGCTGGCCGCTCGCCGTGCCGGAGCCGACCATCTTGGCGACGCCGTTGGGATCGATGATCAGCACCACCGCGCCGTCACCGAGGATGGTGTTGCCCGAGAAGAGCGGGATGTGCCGCAGCTTCGAGGACATCGGCTTCACGACGATCTCTTCCGTGTGGAAGACGCCGTCGACCAGGATGCCGAAGCGCTGGCGCCCGACCTGGCTCACCACCACGAAGCCCTCGTCGGTCGAGGCCGGGGCGTCGGGAGCGTCGAGGCCGAGCATCGCCGCCACCGGCACGATCGGCAGCAGGCGGTCGCGCAGGCGCAGGACCGGCGAGCCGTTGATCCGCTCCACCGTGTGGTCGGTACCGGGCTGCACCCGGACCAGCTCCAGCACCGAGACCTGCGGGATCGCGAAGCGCTGCTCGCGGGCCGAGACGATCAGCGCCGCCACGATGGCGAGGGTCAGCGGGATCTTGATCGTGAAGGTGGTGCCGCGGCCGAGCTGGGTCTGAATGTCGATTGTGCCGCCGATCAGCTCGATGTTGGTCTTCACCACGTCCATGCCGACGCCGCGGCCGGAGACCGAGGTGACCGCCTTGGCGGTGGAGAAGCCGGCGTGGAAGATGAACTTCGCCACCTGGGCGTCGGTCATCCGCTCGACCTCGGCCTCCGTGGCGACGCCGCGCTCGATCGCCTTGCGGCGGATCGCCGAGAGGTCGAGGCCCTTGCCGTCGTCGGCGATCTCGATCGTGATCGTGCCGCCCTCGTGGAAGGCGTTGAGGCGGATCGTGCCCTTCTCGGGCTTGCCGGCGGACTTGCGCTCCGCGCCCGACTCGATGCCGTGATCGGCCGAGTTGCGCACCATGTGGGTGAGCGGGTCCTTGATGACCTCGAGGACCTGGCGGTCCAGCTCGGTCTCGGCGCCCTGCATCACCAGGTCGATCTTCTTGCCGAGTTCCGACGAGAGGTCGCGCACCACCCGCGGCAGCTTCTGCCAAGCCGAGCCGATCGGCTGCATGCGGGTCTTCATCACCCCTTCCTGCAGCTCGGCGGTGACGTGGGACAGGCGCTGCAGCGGCACCTTGTAGTTGCCGTCCTCGTGCCGGCGGGCGATCTCGAGCAGCTGGTTGCGGGTCAGCACCAGCTCCGAGACCATGGTCATCAGGTGCTCGAGGGTGTCGACGTTCACCCGGATCGTCTGCACCTTGCTGACCGGGCCGCTCTCGGCCTCGCCGGCGGGCTGCTCGGCCCGCGCCGGCTCGGGCCGGCGGACCTCAGGCGCCGTCGCGGCAACCTCCTGACGAACGGGCTCCTGACGGACAGGCTCCTGGCGGACGGGCTCCGGACGGGCGGCCTCCTGCCGGACGGGCTCGGGCGCCGGCATCGGCGCGGGAGCCTCGACCTCGACCTCAGTGTCGCGGAAGGCGCGCTCGAGGTCGTCGAGGGAGACCTCGCCGGGCTTGAGCGCCCGCTCCAGCACCTGGAGCACCAGGGTGCCGGAGGCCGCCGGGGGGGCGACGGGCACCGGCTCGGGCTCCGGGATCGGCCCCTCGGACATGCGCTCGAGGGCACCGATCAGGTCTTCGTCGACCCCGGCCGGCTCGCCGCCGGTGCGCTCCAGCTCGGCCAGGATCAGCTTGATCCGGTCGAGGGTCTGCAGGATCAGGCTGACGGCCGGGCTCGTCACCGGCATGCCGTCGCGGAACTTGCCCATCAGGGTCTCGGCCGCGTGCGCCAGCGCCTCGAGGCGGGGCAGGCCGAGGAAGCCGCAGGTGCCCTTGATGGTGTGCACCAGACGGAAGATATTCCGCAGGATCGTCTGGTTGTTGGGATCCTGCTCGAACCGGACGAGCTCGAGGTCGACAGTGTCCAGGTGCTCCCCGGATTCCGTCAGGAACTCACGCAACAAATCGTCCATCGCAGCCACTCGTCGATCCACGCAGGATCTCTGCGCAGTCTCGACGGTGCCATGGGAGCCTTTATGATCCGTTGCCGGAAATCCTCACACTGGTCCGGTCCCGGTCGTCATTCGCTCAAGAAACGGGGAAAACCCCGGGGCGCATCGGGAGAGACGCCCCGCCCCGGGATTCGGCCGCGGGGTTAGATGCCGTTACCGTCGCCGTCGGCCTCGGACTCGACTTCGGCCGAGGCGGCGGGCTCGGCCCGGATCGTGACCGTGTCGCCCTCGATCGAGAACCGCACCCCCATCTCGGCGGCCCGGGCGACCAACCCGGCGTAGAACGGCTGGATCGCGTGGGCGTCGACGGTGCCGCTTGCCGGCGTGCCGGCGATTAGCGCCTCGACATGGGGCGGGATGCGGGCATAGGCGCCCTTGGCGGTCAGCACGAAGAGCGGCGCCTCGGCCTCGCCGGTGACCTTGACGTCGATGACGCCGCCTCGGGGGATCGCCGTGACGGCGATGACCACAAGGTTCAGGAGCAGCTTGACCTTGTTCTTCGGAAACAGCGCCCGGGGCGCGCTCCACGACAGCTGGGTCTTCTCGTCGCCGAACATGCCGCGGGAGACGTTCTCGGCATCGGCGAGGTCGATGGTGGCCCCGGCCGAGCCCGCCGCCCCGAAGGCGATGCGGGCGAATTGCAGCCGCGCCGAGGCCTGCCGGGCGCTCTTGCGGATCAGGTCGAGGGCGAAGTCACGCATCTCGGCGCTGTCCTCGTCCTCCAGCACCTCGAGGCCGTTCACGATGGCGCCGACGGGGCTGATGACGTCGTGGCAGACCCGCGAGCAGAGCAGCGCCGAGAGGTCGAGGGCGTCGAGGGTGACGGTGGTCATGGGGGCGCTCCGCGGGGCCGGCAGAAGGTGTCGAGGTCGCGGCGGCTCCCGCCACGGTTTGCCGGCACGGATAGCCGTCGCGCGGCGGTTTGAAAAGGCGAACGGCGCGTCGTCACGCGCGCGGATCGATCGACAAACCCGCCGGCGCCGGGCATGACGGCGGCATGACATCCGCACGCACGACGCCCATCCTGTCCCTCGACCGCCCGCCCGGGCCCGCCGAGCGCGACGCCATCGCGAACAGGCTCGCGGAAATCGCCGCAGAGGCCGGGATGATCCTGCGGCGGTTCGAGCTCGGCGGCTGCCACCATCACCTCAAGGCGGACGGCTCGCCGACGAGCCAGGCCGACCTCGCCGCCGAGGAGCAGATCGTCGCGGCGCTCAACCAGACCTGGCCTGGCATC
Source organism: Methylobacterium sp. EM32 (assembly GCF_040593685.1). Lineage (NCBI taxonomy): Bacteria > Pseudomonadati > Pseudomonadota > Alphaproteobacteria > Hyphomicrobiales > Methylobacteriaceae > Methylobacterium > Methylobacterium sp. EM32. The sequence continues at coordinate 137,878 of NZ_JBEXZS010000234.1, forward strand.
CCGGTGATCGCGGAGGAAACCGCCGCCGAGGCCGCCCCGGCGGCCCTGTTCTTCCTCGTCGACCCCCTCGACGGCACCAAGGACTTCCTGAAGGGCACCGGCGAGTACACGGTCAACATCGCGCTCGTCGCTGGCGAGCGGCCGGTCGCGGCGGCGCTCGCCGCCCCCGCCCTCGGGCGGGTCTGGGCCGCCGGCGAGCACGCCGTCGAGGCGCCGGTTCTCGAGGGCGTGCCGGGGGCCTTCCGGCCGGTCGCTTCGCGGCCCGTCCCGGCGGAGGGAATGACGGCTCTGGTCAGCCGCAGCCACGGCGAGGCGGCGGACGAGGCCTGCCTCGCGCAACTGCCGATCGGCCAGCGGCGCGGGGTGTCCTCGGCCCTCAAGTTCGGGCTCATCACCTGCGGCGAGGGCGACGTCTATGTCCGCTGCGGCCCGACCATGGAGTGGGACACCGCCGCGGGCGACCACATCCTGACCCAGGCCGGCGGCTGCCTCGTCGGCCCGGACGGCCGGCCCTTCGGCTACGGCCGCCGGCCCGGCCAGTACCGGAACGGCCCGTTCGCGGCCTTCGGCGACCGGTCGCAGGCCGGCCGCGCGGTGCTGCCGGCGACCTGCCCGGTGCGGGGCTGAGCCGGCAGGCTCAGCCGCCGATCGCGGCCTCGGGCCGCAGGGTCGGCCAGCGCGCCTCCGCGGCGTCGATGAGCGTCATGTCGGTCCGCGCGCGGCGCTCCGCATCACGGAACAGGTAGAGCCGGTCGTCGCGCAGGGCCGCCACAAGGGGATCGGCCTCGACGAGCCGCCCGGCGGCCATGCCCTCCGGATCGAAGCCGCCCAGGCGCGGGGCATAGGCCTCCGGCGCCCGGGCGAAGGCACCGCGATTCGCCGCCGTGGCGAAGCGCCAGACCAGGCCCGACCAAGAGAATTCGTGCGTCTCGGTGCCGGGCAGCGGCGCGGGTCCGAGCCGGTAGGAGACCGGATCGAAGCCGCGCAGGGCCAGCGCGGTCAGGGGATCGGCGGCGTAGAGGCCCGGCACGCCGAGCGGCGTCTCGCCGCGGGCCGGACGGGCGAGGATTGCGGGCAGGATCGCCCCCGTCGGCAGAAGCGACAGCACGCCGCGCCGCGTTAACCGGATCTTACCCATATTCGCAGCATCTGTGGCATCCCGCCGCCCGTCCGCGCCGGATCCCCTGGGCTCGACGCCCCGGGGACACCGGCAGAGACCACATTAAGCCGGGATGCCTAACGAATGCTCTCAGCACCCTCCGCCTCTCCGGCTCGGCAGAAGACCGGTTCCGCAGCGTCCGAACGGCAGACGCCCGGCGTCCCGCGCCGGCGTGCCCTCGCGGCTCTCCTCCTCGCCGCGCCGGCGATGCTCGCCGCCCTGCCCGGTCCGGCAGTGGCGCAGGGGCGCGGCCCCGGTGATCCCGGCACCTTCCAGCCGCGGGAGATCATCGATTCGGGCCACCAGTTCTTCGGCTCGGTGTCGCGCGGCCTCGCCCTGACGGTGCAGGAGGCAACGCGGCGCTGGGGCGAGCCCAACGGCTACATCCTCGGCCAGGAGGCCTCCGGCGCGATCATCGGCGGCGTGCGCTTCGGCGAGGGCACGCTGTTCACCCGCAATGCCGGCCAGCGCAAGGTGTTCTGGCAGGGCCCTTCCCTCGGCTTCGACGTCGGCGGCGACGGCGCCCGCTCGATGATGCTGATCTACAACCTGCCGCGGGTGAACGCCCTCTACCGCCGCTTCGTCGGCATGGACGGCTCGGCCTACGTGGTCGGGGGCTTCGGGATGTCGGCGGTGACCGCCGACAACATCGTGGTGGTGCCGATCCGGGCCGGGGTCGGCGCGCGCTTCGGGATCAATGTCGGCTACCTCAAATTCACCGATTCGCCGACCTGGAATCCGTTCTGATCCCGTTCGCGGGCGAAGCGTCCGGACACTGCACGAGGGAACCGGCCGCGTATGGCCGCGCTGATCCTTGGCCACGCTGGTCCTGGCGGCCGTCCCGTGGCAGGGTCCGGCCGCGCCCCCGCGCGTGGCTCCGATGCCGGCGCGCGGGTCGCGCCGACCGTATCCACCGTCCGCGCGGGAATTCCTCGCCCGGACGCCGAGAGAGTATCGCCCGGGTGATCGAGTCCCTGATGTTCGCGGCGCTGGGGTTCCTCGCCGCCAGCCTGTGCGCCCTGCTGATCCTGCCGGCGCTCAACGCCCGGGCCGAGCGGCTGACGCGGCGGCGGCTCGAGGCGCTCTACCCGATGTCGATCGTCGAGCTGACCGCCGAGAAGGACCACCTGCGGGCCGAGTTCGCGGTGCGCGAGCGCCAGCTCGAGCGCCGGGTCGAGGAGGCGCAGGCCGCCCGCCGGGCCGAGATGGAGGAGATGGGCCGGCGCACCGTGCGCATCGGCACGCTCACCCAGGAGATCGAGCGCCGGGACGCGCATCTCGGCGAGATCGAGCGCGACCTCGCAGCTGCGCGCGGCAACCTCGCACAGGTCCAGGGCGAGCTGGCCGAGGCCCGCACCGCCCGCGCCGCCGCCGAGGAGGCGATGCGGGCGCTGGAAGGCCCCTACCAGCGGGCGCTCGCCGAACTCGCGGCCCTGCGCGGCGAGGTCGAGGCGAGCCGCAGCGGCCGGGCCGAGGCCGAGGCGGCGCGGGGCGTCGCCGAGGAGCGGGTCCGGGCGGCCCGCGGGCAGGTGGCCGCGGCGGGCGAGAGCGTCGCCAGCGCCGCCCGCCAGCAGATCCAGGCTCTCGAGGACGCGCTCGCCGACCTCAATACCCGCCACGCCGCCGAGATCGAAGCGGCCCGGGCCGAGATCGCGCGGCTGCAGTCGGCCCTGCAGGAGGCCGCATGGGCACCGTCCCCGCCCCCCACCGCCGAGATCGCGGCCCAGAACGCCGCCCTGGAACGCCGGATCGCCGAGGTGGCCGACGCCCTGATGAATCAGGGCCGGCCCGAGCCGCGCATGCCGCAAGCGACGCCTCTGCCGACGCCCGCTGCGGCCGGGTGAGGCCGAGGTTCGATCGCGGGTAGGTCCGATCACGCCAAGGGACGGCCAGGGGGAGGACGCGGCGGCGTGTGCTCTGCGGCACATCGCTCCCGCCCGCGGCCTCGCAACGTCGTAAGGCCCAGGTCCGGAAACGGCCCGGAAACACCATCCAAGCTCTTGGCCCGGCGAGACTTTCTCGCAATGCGGGCCGTCGGGTCGCCGGCCCGGCCGGTGACCGCCCCGCATCGCCTACGTCCCGCGGCCCTTGTCAGGATGCGGGTTTCGGGCCATGTCGCTGCCACTTCCCACGCTCTGCAAGGCTTCGACAGACATGATGCTCAGGCCGATGTCGCTCGCTCTCCTGGCTGCCGGCAGCCTGATGGTCCTCGCCGGGCCGGCCCTGGCCCAGCGGGACGATCCCAACCTGAAGAAGTACTGCACCGGCGACTACATGACCTATTGCGGCAACCTGCCGCCGGACAGTCCCCAGGTCGATCGCTGCTTCGAGAAGAACATGAACAAGATTTCGGTCAACTGCAAGAAGGCGATCGACTACTACGAGCAGACCCACAAGTAAGCATTGAAGGGAGGCCTCGGCTCACGCCGAGGCCTCGGCTCGGCTGGCGGCCTCCAGGGCCTCGGCCAGGGCCTCGATGGTGAAGGGCTTGCGCAACACCGTCTCGCCGGGGCCCGGGCGCGGCCCGTCCTGCTCGTCGTCCCGCGGATGGCCGGTGGCGAAGATGACCTTCAGGTCGGGCCGCCGCCGCCGCGCCTCGGCCGCGAGCGTCGGCCCGTCGAGGCCCGGCATCACCACGTCGGTGAACAGCACCGCCACGTCCCGCTCGCTGTCGAGGGCGGCGAGCGCCGCCGCCCCGTCCGGCGCCGTCACGGTGCGGTAGCCGAGCTCACCGATGGTCTCGGCGCTGGCGAGCCGCACCGCGGCGTCGTCCTCCACCACCAGCACCGTCTGCCGGGCCCGGCCCGGCACGGCCGCCGCAAGGAGCGACCGGCCGGCGGTCTCGGCCGGCACCCCGTCCGCGCTCACCGGCAGGGTCAGCTCGATCGCGGTGCCCTGGCTCGGCTGGCTGTCGATGCGCACGCGCCCGCCCGACTGGGTGACGAAGCCGTAGACCTGGCTCAGGCCGAGGCCCGTGCCCCTCCCTTGCGGTTTCGTGGTGAAGAACGGCTCGAAGGCGCGGGCGACCACGTCGGGCGGCATGCCGGTCCCGGTGTCCCGCACCGTGACGGACACGGCCCGGGTGCCGTCGTCGAGGGCGCCGTGCGCCGTCTCCAGGGAGAGCCGCCCGCCGCCCGGCATCGCGTCGCGGGCATTGACCGCGAGGTTGAGGATCGCGTTCTCGAGCTGGTTCTGGTCGACGAAGATCGCCGGCGGGTCGGGCATCAGCCGGGTGTCGACCCGGACGGTCTCGCCCAGCGTGCGCCGCAGGAGGTCGATCATGCCGCCGACGAGGCGGTTCGGGTCGGTCGGGCGCGGCTCCAGGGGCTGCTGGCGGGCGAAGGCGAGGAGCCGGTGGGTGAGCTTCGCCGCCCGGTCGGTGCCGTCGAGGGCGCCGGCGATGAAGCGGCCGACATCGGTATCGCCCCGGGCGATGCGGCGCTGGACGAGTTCGAGCGAGCCGGTGATGACCGCCAGGAGATTGTTGAAGTCGTGGGCGATGCCGCCGGTGAGCTGGCCCACCGCCTCCATCTTCTGCGACTGGCGCAGCTGGTTCTCGGCGGCGAGGCGCTGGGCGTGCTCGCGCTTGAGGTCGGCCAGCGCCTGCTGCTCGGCCCGGGCCCGGGCGAGCGCCAGCCAGGCCATCAGCACCAGGGTCAGGGCCGAGACGGTGGCGACGAGGCCGTAGACCCGCAGGTTGTCGTACCAGCGGTCGAGGGCGATCACGGTCTCGACCGAGAAGGCGACCTCGACCGGATAATCGCCGATGCGGCGCCAGGCGTAGAGCCGCTCGGCCTCCCCCGACGGGGTGCCGGTGGCGGCGCCCCCCTGCGGTCGGGCGCGGATCGCCCGCAGCAGCGGATCGGCCGGGGCGAGGCGCTCGTCGACGTCGGGGCCCGGCGGCTCGCGCACCAGGATGGCGCCGTCGGCGCGCAGGAGCATCGCCCGGTGGTCGGTGGGTGCGGCGATCTCGGCGTAGAAGCGGGCGAAATACTCGGTGCCGAGCGCGATCACGATCACGCCGTCGAAGCGCCCGTCATCGGTCGAGCGGCGGCGGCTGACCATGAAGGCGGTGGTGCCGTCGGCCTCGCGCACGGCGGGGCTGACATAGATGCCGATGTCGCGCGGGCGGTGGACCGAGAACACGTCCCTGCCTGAGAGGTCGCGGCCGAGATCGGCCTCGCGGCTCGAAGCCTGGATCTTCCCCTGGGGATCGACCACCCACACCGCCCGGGCCTGGGCCAGCGGCGCCTTCAGGCTCGCCAGGAAGCCGCCGGTGGCGGGCGCGGCGATCTGCGTCCAGCTGCGGTCGAAGACGTAATCGTCGACCCGGTCCATCGCTAATTCGGCGGTGTCGAACACCTTCGAGGCGTGCTCGTGCATCACCGCCGCGGTGCGGACCACGGCGCTGTCCTCTTCCCGCAGGACCTCGGCCCGGTTCCACCACGCCGCGCCCACCAGGACGACGCACGGCACCAGGAAAGCCGCGGCGACGAGGAGCTGGTGCAGCCGCACCGTCGAAAGGCTCACGGGACTCTCACAAACGCGACGGAAGCCGACGCGGCGATCGGCCAAAAGCTTAACTGTTCGTTAGCGGATTGGCGAGCGAAACGATCGCCGCGCCGATGCCCGGCCGCCGCCTTCCGGGGCGGTGTGTCGCCGGGGCATCGGCGGGGCCGTCCGTCAGCCCCTGCCGCACTCTCGCGGCCCGCTTCCAACGCCGCCTTAACGGCCACGCTCGAATGCCGCGCAACCGTCTTGGAAAGGCCGCGTGTCCCGGGCTCGCCTCGCGGGGTTCGGACCGCTATGGTGCCGCGGCCACGCTTGTGTTTGTCGGATCCCGCCCGTGTTCCGTTCCCGTACCCTCGTCCTCCTCGGCCTGATCGCCCTCTCGGCCGCCGCCTGCGGCCGGCGCGGCCCGCTCGAGCCGCCGCCGGCAGCGGCGCCGGCCGTCCAGCCACAAGCCGGCGGCCAAGGCGCCAGCAATCCGGGCGGCACCCGGCCGAAGACCGGGGCGGCCGCGATCAACACCCTACCGGCCGGCGTCGGGCTCTCGGCTGGCGCCTCCGCCCCCGACCCCGAGGACGAGCTGCCCTCCGCCGCGGTCGCCGCCCCGACCGGGATCCCGGCCCCGACCGAGTCGTCGTCCCGCCGCCGCAAGGGCTACGTGATCCCCAAGGAGCCCTTCCCCCTCGACCCGATCCTCTGACCAGGCCATTCTCCGATCGAGCATGAGGGTGCAAAGCCCGGCCGGTTTCGTGTAGAGGGCGCGTCTCACGCGCTCGCGCCAGCGCCCGGACCCCGGTCAACTTCCATGCACCACTTCACCTATCGCGACGGCGTGCTCCACGCCGAGGACGTCGACCTGGCACGGCTCGCGGGCGCGGTCGGCACCCCGTTCTACTGCTACGCCTCCGCCACCCTGGAGCGGCACTACCGGGTCTTCGCCGAGGCGTTCTCCGGCGACGACGCGCTGGTCTGCTACGCCATGAAGGCGAACTCGAACCAGGCGGTGCTCGCCACCCTGGCGCGTCTCGGCGCCGGCATGGACATCGTCTCGGAGGGCGAGCTGCGCCGGGCGCTCGCCGCCGGCGTGCCGGGCGAGCGGATCGTTTTTTCCGGCGTCGGCAAGACCGAGGGCGAGATGGCGGCGGCGCTCGACGCCGGCATCCTGTGCTTCAACGTCGAGAGCGAGCCCGAGTTGGAGCAGCTGTCGCGGGTCGCCGCCGCCCGGGGCGCGACGGCGCCGGTCTCGATCCGGGTCAACCCGGACGTCGATGCCCGCACCCACGCCAAGATCTCGACCGGCAAGTCCGAGAACAAGTTCGGCATCCCGATCTCCCGCGCCCGCGAGGTCTACGACCGGGCGGCTCGCCTGCCGGGCCTGTCGCTCGTCGGCGTCGACATGCATATCGGCAGCCAGATCACCGACCTCGCGCCCTACGACAACGCCGCCGCCCTGCTCTGCGGCCTCGCCCGCGACCTGATGGCGGCCGGCCACCGGCTTCACCACGTCGATTTCGGCGGCGGCCTCGGCATCCCCTACCGCGACGACAACGCCCCCCCGCCGGATCCGGCCGCCTTCGCGTCTGTGCTGCGGCCGCATTTCCGCCCGCTCGGCCTCAAGCCGGTCTTCGAGATCGGCCGGATGATCGCCGGCAATGCCGGCGTGCTCGTCACGCGGGTGCTCTACGTCAAGCACGGCGAGGGCCGCACCTTCGTGATCGTCGACGCGGCGATGAACGACCTGATCCGCCCGACGCTCTACGAGGCCTACCACGCCCTGCGCCCGGTGGCCGAGCCGGGACCCGAGGCCGGCCGCCTCACCGCCGACGTGGTCGGCCCGGTCTGCGAGAGCGGCGACTACCTGGCGCTCGCCCGCGAGATGCCCGAGGTGAAGCCCGGCGACCTGATCGCCGTGATGTCGGCCGGCGCCTACGGCGCGGTGCAGGCCTGCACCTACAACACCCGGCCCCTGGTGCCCGAGGTGCTGGTGCGCGGCTCCGACCACGCGGTGATCCGGCCGCGGCCGACCTACGAGGAGCTGATCGGGCTCGACCGGGTGCCGGAGTGGCTCGCGGCCTGAGCGATCCCACGCCGATCGCTAAAATGCGACGGGATTTCCGAACGGAGCCGCCAATCCTCGCGGTCTAACGTGCCAGCATGTGATCCGCGAGGAACCGACGTGATGGCGCCCCAAGGCAACCTTCAAGGCAACCTTCGAGACGGCTCTCTCCTCGCCCGGGCCGAGGCCGTGGTCGAGCGCGCGTTCCGCATCGCCGCCGAGCATCAGGCGACCCTGGCCCAGGCCCGCCACGCCGTGCAGCCCCTGCGCGAGGCGGCGGCGCGGCAGAGCGGGGGCGTGCCGCACGCCCTCGATTCCGGCCGGCCGCGCCAGGAGCCGCGCCAAGACCTGTCGGCCTGAGCCGATTTGACCCGCTGGCCCGCCGGGACCGGCATGCTAGCCTGCCTGCGTCGCCCGTCCCCGGACGGGACCAGCGGGAGCAGGGCATGAGCAAGGCCGAGCCGGACACCGCGCAGCGCGAAGCCGCCCCGGATAGCCGGGTCGATCCGGTGCGCGCCGGGCTCGACCGGCTGGTGGTCCGCGCCGGCCGGGTGACCCTGTGGGAGCAGGCCTGGCCGATCCTGTGGCGCGGCCTCGCGGTGGTGCTGGTCTTCCTCGCCGCGTCGTGGCTCGGGCTGTGGCTCGATGCCGGGCCCGCCCTGCGCATGGCGGGGGTGGCGGTCTTCGGCCTCGCCCTGATCGGGGTGCTGCTGCCGCTCCTGCGCCTGCGCCGGATCGCCCGCATCCAGGCGCTGGCGCGGATCGACCGCGATGCCGGCCTGTCCCACCGCCCTGCCCGGACGCTCGAGGACACGCTCGCCCTTGGAGGTGACGATCCCGGCACGCAGGCGCTCTGGGCGCTGCACCGCAAGCGCGCCGCCGCGACACTCGCGCGTCTGAAGGTCTCCGGCCCGCGGCCGGGAATGACCCGGCGCGATCCCTACGCGTTGCGCGCCGGCGCGATCCTCGCCGCGGTGGCCGGCGCCTTCGTGGCGGGGCCGGAGGCCGGCGACCGCCTGCGCGCCGCCTTTGACTGGCGCGGGCCGGCCGCGGCCGCGCCGTCGTTCCGGGTCGACGGCTGGATCGACCCGCCGCTCTACACGCGCACGCCGCCCCTCATCGTCACCCTGGCCGAGGCGGGCCAGCGCCTGCGGGCGCCGGTGAACTCGACGCTCGTCGTGCGCGTCGCCGGCGCCTCCGACGCGACCGTGACGCCGGGCGCCGGGCTGAAACCCCTGCCCGCCACCGCGCCGGCCCGGCCCGACCTGCGCGAGGAGCGCTTCACCCTCACCGGCGGCACCGCCGAGGTCGCAGTGCAGACGGGCTTCGCCAGCACCCACCGGCTCACGATCGAGACCATTCCCGACCGGCCGCCGGAGATCGCCTTCGCGGGCCAGCCGGAGACGAACGGGCGCGGCACCTTCACCCTCGCCTACCGGGCCAAGGACGATTACGGCCTCGCCTCGGCGGAGGGCGTCGTCGAGCCGCAGACGAAGGGGCGCAGCCTGGTGCCGCCGCCGCGCCTGACCCTGAGCCTGCCCTCGGACGCGCAGGGGACCAGCGACACCCGCACCCTGATCGACCTCACCGACAACCCCTGGGCCGGCGCCAAGGTGCTGCTGACCCTGGTGGCGAAGGACGAGGCGGGCCAGGAGGGGCGCTCCGCCCCCCTCGCCTTCACCCTGCCGGGCCGCTTCTTCACCAAGCCGCTGGCGCGCTCGCTCGCGGAGGAGCGCCGCCGCCTCGTCCTCGATCCGGACGGCAGCCGCGCCCGGGTCGAGACCTCGCTCGACGCGCTGCTGATCGCGCCGGAGCGGTTCACGCCGCAATGGGGCGTCTTCCTCGGCCTCAAGGAGGCGGCGCGGCGCCTGCGCGCGGCGAAGACCGACGAGGCCCTGACCGAGGTCGCCGACCTCCTCTGGACCATGGCGTTGCAGATCGAGGAGGGCGACCTCTCGGACGCCGAGAAGGCGCTGCGCGCGGCCCAGGACCGGCTCAAGGACGCGATGGACCGCGGCGCCTCCGACCAGGAGATCGCCAAGCTCACCGAGGAGCTGCGCCAGGCGATGGACCGGTTCCTGAAGGAATTCGCCCAGCGCCAGCAGCAGAACCCGCAGAATCCCGGACAGCAGAGCCAGCAGGCCGACCGCACGGTGACGCCGGACGACCTCTCGAAGATGCTCGACCAGATGCAGGAAGCGATGAAGCGCGGCGACGTGGCCGAGGCTCAGCGCCTGCTCGACCAGCTCCGCGGCATCCTGGAGAACCTGCAGACGGCGCAGCCCAACTCGCGCATGAGCGATCCGACCGCCCGCGAGATGAACCGCCAGATGCAGGACCTGGAGGCGATGGCGCGCGAGCAGCAGGGCCTGCGCGACGAAACCTTCCGCCAGGGCCAGGAGCGCCGCTTCGGCAATCGCGGCCAGCCGCAGCAGCCGGGCCAGCAGGGCCAGCGCCAGCCGGGGCAGCGCGGCCAGCAGGGCCAGCGCGGCGGGGAGCCCCAGCCGGGCCAGGACGGCCAGCAGCAGGGCCAGCGCGGCCAGCAGCCGGGCGGCGACAAGCAGGGCGGCGTCGGCGACCGTCAGCAGGCCCTGCGCCAGCGCCTGGAGGACCTGCAGCGCCGGATGAAGGAACTCGGCATGCAGGGCGAGCAGGGCCTGTCCGATGCCGAGCAGGCGATGCGCGAGGCCGAGAACGCGCTCGGCCAGGGCCAGGACGGCTCCGCCGTCGACGCGCAGGGCCGCGCCCTCGAAGGGCTGCAGCGCGGCGCGCAGGGCATGGCCCAGCAGATGCAGCAGATGGGCCAGGACGGCGACGGCCAGCAGGCCGCCGACGGGCAGCAGGGCCAGGGCAATCCCAACCAGCCCGGTCGCCAGGGTGCGCGCGACAACGACCCGCTTGGCCGCCCGACCCGCAGCCGCGACTTCTCGGATGGCCGCGTGCGGGTGCCGACCGCCGAGGAATCCGGCGTCGAGCGGGCCCGGCGCATCCTGGAGGAACTGCGGCGCAAGCTCGGCGATCCGAGCCGGCCGGCGGAGGAACTCGACTACTTCGAGCGCCTGCTGCGGCGGAACTGAAAGCCTGTTCGACCTGCTCGGGCCGCACCGCGGGACGCTTTATCCATCCCACCCAGACCCTCATCCTGAGAGCCTGTTTGAGTGGGCTGACCGTCTTGAAACCCGCGATGTCGTCCCGGGGCCGCGTAGCGGAACCCGGGATCCATGACCGCTGACGTTGCAGGATGAAGCGGGAGGCTGCCCGCCCTTTCAAGCTGCGTCAGCGGTCATGGATCCCGGGTTCCCGGCTGCGCCGAGCTCCGGGATGACGCAGAGAGATGCCGGCCTGCGTGCAGATCGATCGGCGCGGCCGCTCAAACAGGCTCTGATATCGGAGGATGCGAGGCGTCTGCCCTCCGGGTTGGGGCGCGATGGAGCGCCCCGCCCCGGTGCCGTCCTGCGGCGCGGGGGCCTCTCCCGCCGGGATCCGATCCGCCCTATCAGGCCGTTCCACCTCGAGAGCCCATGGAATGTCCGGCAACACCCTCGTCCTCATCGCCTGCCTCGCGGTCGCCGTGGTGCTGCTGTTCGGCCTCGCCAACATGCTGCGCGGCGGCAGCGCCAACGTCTCGCAGCGCCTGATGCGCCTGCGGGTGGTGCTCCAGTTCGTCGCCATCCTAGTCATCATGGGGGTGTTGTGGTGGCGCGGCGGCTGACCCTGCGATACTGTGGCGGGGTGGACGCACGGGGTGGAAAACCGTCCCGAGACGGATTGTACGGCGAGACGAGACGCCGGCCCCACGGCTAGGGTGACCCTCGCCCCAGCAACGGGGCGGCGGACCCCGTACGACAGATGCGCGTAACCCTTCCGAGCCTCGCTGCGGCGATCACCACCGCGGTCGCTCTCGCCGCTCCGGCGGCCTTGGCCGCCGATCCCTCGGCCCTGGTGCCCGATTACCGGCCGCCGGTTCAGCCGCTCAGCATCGTCTCGGAGTTCCGCATCGGCGGCTCCGCCCAGGATCCGGGCAGCAACGAGAAGAACACCAGCAACATTAACGGCGAGTTGCTGTTCGCCAAGCCGGTCACCGGGCTCGACCGGTTCTGGGCCGCCTTCGTGCCGCGCCCGACCGTCGGCGGCAGCTACAACGTCGACGGCCGCACCAGCTACGCCTATCTCGGCGCGACCTGGACCTTCGACATCACCGACCGGATCTTCGTCGAGGGCTTCTTCGGCGCCGGCTTCCACGACGGCTGGACGGGCCCGAAGAACAACGTGCCCAAGACCTTCAATTCGCTCGGGTGCAACCCGCTGTTCCGCGAGGCGGCCGGCGTCGGCTACCGCATTACCGAGCACTGGAGCATCATGGCGACGATCGAGCACATGTCGAACGCTGGCCTGTGCGTCAACAACCGCGGCCTGACCAATTTCGGCGGCAAGATCGCGTACACGTTCTGACGGCCGCACCGCGGCGGGGGTCTGGCGATCCGGGACGGGACCGCTAGAACATCGGAGCCGGGCACGGCAGGGCCGATCCGCCCGCCTCACGCGAGCCCGGCCCCAGGGAGCGCGCCGTGGTCGTCCTCAACCGCATCTACACCCGCACCGGTGATTCCGGCACCACCGCGCTCGCCAGCGGCGAGCGCCGCTCGAAGGCGGATCTCCGCGTCGAGACCTACGGCACCGTCGACGAGACCAATGCCTGCTTGGGCCTCGCCCGCCTGCACACCACGGGCGACCTCGACGCGATGCTGGGCCGGATGCAGAACGACCTGTTCGATCTCGGCGCCGACCTCGCGACGCCGGAAACGCCCGAGCCCCTACCCTACGAGCCGCTGCGGATCGTCGCCGCCCAGGTCGAGCGGGTCGAGCGCGAGATCGACGCGCTGAATGCCGGGCTCACCCCCTTGCGCTCCTTCGTGCTGCCCGGCGGCTCGCCAGCGGCGGCAGCGCTCCACCTCGCCCGCACGGTCTGCCGCCGGGCCGAGCGCCTGGCGGTGGCGCTCGCCGGAACCCCGAGCGAGGCCGTCTCGCCGGTGGCGATCCAGTACCTGAACCGCTTGTCGGATTTCCTGTTCGTCGCCGCCCGGGTCGCCAACGAGGGCGGAACGGCCGACGTGCTGTGGGTGCCGGGAAAGACCCGTACCTGAAGACCCGGACCTGAAAACCCGCGCCCAAGACCCGCGCCGAAGACCCGCTTTGGACGGTGGGGTGGCGGGTCTCCGGGGCGCGTTGACAATTCGGAAAATCGGCCGCTACGGTCCGCGCCACCTTGCTCAATCGGGGATGATCGCGGGCCGGCCGTGGGAGGGCCCGACCGCGATCGCCCCTTCATCCTGAAGGATGCGACGATCATGAAGGTCCTGGTGCCCGTCAAGCGGGTGGTCGACTACAACGTGAAGATCCGGGTCAAGCCGGACGGCTCGGGCGTCGAGCTCGCCAACGTCAAGATGTCGATGAATCCCTTCGACGAGATCGCCGTCGAGGAAGCGATCCGCCTCAAGGAGAAGGGCAAGGTCACCGAGATCGTCGCCGTCTCGATCGGCCCGCAGCAGGCCCAGGAGACGATCCGCACCGCGCTCGCCATGGGCGCCGACCGCGGCATCCTGGTCAAGACCGACGCCGCCGTCGAGCCGCTCGCCGTGGCGAAGCTCCTCAAGGCGCTGGTCGAGAAGGAGAGCCCGGACCTCGTCATCCTCGGCAAGCAGGCGATCGACGACGATTCCAACCAGACCGGTCAGATGCTCGCCGCCCTGCTTGGCTGGCCGCAGGGCACCTTCGCGTTCAAGCTCGAGGTGGCCGAGGGCAGCCTCGACGTGACCCGCGAGATCGACGGCGGCCTGCAGACCCTGAACCTGAGGCTGCCGGCGATCGTCACCACGGACCTGCGCCTCAACGAGCCGCGCTACGCGTCGCTCCCCAACATCATGAAGGCGAAGAAGAAGCCGCTCGACACCGTGGAGCCGGAGGCGCTCGGCGTCGACGTGAGCCCGCGGCTGAAGGTGCTCAAGACCGTCGAGCCGGGTGGCCGCAAGGCCGGCGTCAAGGTCGCCAGCGCCGCCGAGCTCGTCAACAAGCTGAAGGTCGAGGCCGGCGTCCTCTGACGAGGACGCACAGGCATCCCTCGAAAGGAAGGACATTCACGCCATGACCACCCTCCTGCTGGTCGAGCATGCCGGCGGCGCCGTGAAGGACGCCAGCACCAAGGCCCTGACGGCGGCCAAGCAGCTCGGCGCCCCGGTCCACGCCCTCGTGGTCGGCGCCGACGCGCAAGGCGCGGCGGACGCGGCCGCCAAGCTCGACGGTGTCGAGAAGGTGCTGGTGGCGGCCGACGCCGCCTTCGACCACCTGCTCGCCGAGCCGACCGCGGCGCTCGTCGCCGAGCTCGCCGCCTCGTACGACACCGTGATCGCCGCCGCCTCGACCGAGGGCAAGAACGTGCTGCCGCGCGTCGCCGCCCTCCTCGACGTCGCCCAGGTGTCGGACATCATCAAGGTGGTCGGCCCCGACACCTTCGAGCGGCCGATCTACGCCGGCAACGCGATCCAGACCGTGCAGGCGACCGACGCCAAGCGGGTGATCACGGTCCGCACCGCCGCCTTCCAGGCGACCCCCGAGGGCGGGTCCGCCGCTCCCGTCGAGGCCGCCGCGGCGGCCGCGGCGCCGGAGGCCAAGTCGTCGTTCAAGGGCGAGGAGATCGCCAAGTCCGACCGTCCGGAGCTCGCCGGCGCCCGCATCATCGTGTCGGGCGGCCGCTCGCTCGGCTCGGCCGACAAGTTCAAGGAGCTGATCGAGCCGCTCGCCGACTCGCTCGGCGCCGCGGTCGGCGCCTCGCGCGCGGCGGTGGATGCCGGCTACGCCCCGAACGACTGGCAGGTCGGCCAGACCGGCAAGGTGGTGGCGCCGGACCTCTACGTCGCGGTCGGCATCTCGGGGGCGATCCAGCACCTTGCCGGCATGAAGGACTCGAAGGTTATCGTCGCCATCAACAAGGACGAGGAGGCGCCGATCTTCCAGGTCGCCGATTACGGCCTGGTCGGCGACCTGTTCCAGGTCGTGCCGGACCTGCAGCAGGAAATTACCAAGGCCAAGGGCTGAAAACGCGCCGCCCCTCGCGCGGGTCCTGCGCGCGGGGCGGCACGGGGATCCGCGCGGGCTCGACTGGAACCCTTCGCATCTGCGAAGGCGCGGTGGTATGAACGCCCGGGACGGCGTGGCGGGAAGGCAGGGGTGTGATGGGCATCGAGATCAAGACGGTCGGGATCATCGGGGCCGGTCAGATGGGCAGCGGCATCGCCCATGTCTGCTCCCTGGCCGGGCTCGACGTGCGGATGAACGACCGCGATCCCGAGCGCCTGAAGAGCGGGCTGGCCAACGTCAACGGCACCCTGCAGCGCCAGGTCTCGAAGGGCGCGATCACCGAGGACCAGCGCCGGCACGCGATCGAGCGGGTCCTGCCGGTCGATTCCTTCGACGATTTCGGTCCCTGCGACCTGGTGATCGAGGCCGCGACCGAGGACGAGTCGATCAAGCGCAGCATCTTCAGCGCGCTGTGTCCGTCGCTGCGGCCCGAGACGATGGTGGCGACCAACACCTCGTCGATCTCGATCACCCGGCTCGCCTCCTCGACCGATCGGCCCGAGCGCTTCATCGGCATCCACTTCATGAACCCGGTGCCGGTGATGCAGCTCGTCGAGCTGATCCGCGGCATCGCCACCGAAGACCCGACCTACGAGTCGGCCAAGGCCTTCGTGAAGCGCCTCGGCAAGATCGTGACGGTGTCGGAGGATTTCCCGGCCTTCATCGTCAACCGCATCCTGCTGCCGATGATCAACGAGGCGATCTACACCCTCTACGAGGGCGTCGGCTCGGTCGATTCGATCGACACCGCGATGCGGCTCGGCGCCAATCACCCGATG
The DNA here is from genome assembly GCF_040593685.1 of Methylobacterium sp. EM32. Classification (NCBI taxonomy): domain Bacteria; kingdom Pseudomonadati; phylum Pseudomonadota; class Alphaproteobacteria; order Hyphomicrobiales; family Methylobacteriaceae; genus Methylobacterium; species Methylobacterium sp. EM32. Next base: position 153,515 of record NZ_JBEXZS010000234.1, read on the forward strand.
GGCCCGCTCCAGCTCGCCGACTTCATCGGCCTCGATACCTGCCTGTCGATCATGCAGGTGCTCTACGAGGGCCTGGCCGATTCGAAGTACCGCCCCTGCCCGCTCCTGGTGAAATACGTCGAGGCCGGCTGGCTCGGCCGCAAGACCAAGCGCGGCTTCTACGATTACCGCGGCGCGGAGCCGGTGCCGACCCGCTGAGGCCTTCGGACACCGCGGCGGCCAGCGGCGGCCGCGGTCAGCGCACCCGGATCAGGATCCGCGGTCGCCAGATCCCCAGAACCACGTTCACGGTCGAGATCGCGAGCAGCACCCACAGGGTGCCCCGCTCGGCGCCGAGCGACTCGGCCAGGGTCGCCGGATCGACGCGGCCGACGAGGGCTTGCGCGCTACGCTCCGCCTCCCGCTGCATCGGCCCCTGAACGCCGACGAAGCCGTACTCGAACATCAGGATCCCGGTTGCGAGCTTCACCCAGGCCCAGCCGGCCTGCTGGAAGGCTCGGTTGAGCGCGACGGCCAGCAATCCGGCCACCAGCATCAGCGCGAGCGACGGCAGGAAGATCCAGGTCGAGACCGCCGCCATGGCGCCGCGCATCAGGGCGTAGCCGGCGAGAGCGGAGGGCGGAGGCGCGAGGCCGAGCAGCACGATCAGGGAGGCCATCGCGCCCATCAGGCCGATCGCCCCCATCGTGTGCAGGAACTTCATCAAGCGTCGCATCGCCACGACACGCTTCCCCCGGGCGGTCACATGCAGCCTACGGGACGGTGCCGGGCCGGAGGGAATCACATTCCCGTGCCGATCGGGCCTGAACGGCCGAAGGGCCGCCCCCGGTCGGGAGGCGGCCCTTCGTTGGAACGGCGTCGCGACTTACTTGGTGTTGGTAGAGCCCGTCGCCTTCGGCTCGGCGGGAGCCGGATAGGCCGGGTTGCCGGCCGGCACGCCGGCACTGTTCGTCGACGACACGCCACCGCTGCCATTGGGCGAGCCGGTGATCTGCTGGCGCGAGGCGTCCTGGCTCTGGCTGGCGTAGTCCTTCGGCGCGTTCGAGCCGTTCCAGCCGAGCAGCGCCACCATGGCGACCGCCAGGAGGGCGAGGCTGCCGAGCAGCACGTAGAGGACGGGGCGGCCCTTCGCGCCCTGGCGGGCCGCGGTCGGGGTCTCGACGGTGCGGTTGTTGTCCATGGGAAACCTCGGAGGTGTGGCTCGGCGAGCGTCGCTCCGAGCCGTGATCGGTGTGAGCAGCCAACGTCACCGATCGGCCGAGGTTCCTGGCGCGCCGGGATTTGACCCGGGTCAGTGTCGCGCGATCTACTTGCCCGTGAGCAGCATGATCTTGCCGAGGTGGGCGCTCGATTCCATCAGCTCGTGGGCCGCCCGCGCCTCTTCGAGCGGGAAGGTGGCGTGGATCACCGGCTTCACGGTGCCGGATTCGAGCAGCGGCCAGACCTCCCGGCGCAGGTCTTCGGCGATGGCGGCCTTCTGGGCGACCGTGCGCGGGCGCAAGGTCGAGCCAGTGACGGTGAGGCGCCGGATCATCACCGGGGTGAGATTGACGGACTCGGCCAGGAAGCCCTGCAGGAAGGCGATGATCACGAGCCGGCCTTCCAGCGCCAGCGACTTCAGGTTGCGCTCCAGATAGGTGGCGCCGACCATGTCGAGGATCACGTCGACCCCCTGGCCGTCGGTCAGGCGCTTCACCTCCGCGGCGAAGTCGGCCTCGCGGTAGTTGATGGCGTGATCCGCCCCGAGAGACTCGCAGAAGGCGCATTTCTCGGCCGAACCGGCGGTGGCGTAGACCGTGGCGCCGAACTGCTTGGCGAGCTGGATCGCCGTCGAGCCGATGCCGCTCGACCCGCCATGGACCAGGAAGCGCTCACCCCGCTGCAGGCGGCCGCGCTCGAACACGTTGGTCCAGACCGTCCAGTAATTCTCCGGCAGGCCCGCCGCCTCGACCAGCGAGAGCGGACCGGGCTTGGCTAAGCACAGCGAGGCATCCGCGACGGCGTACTCGGCGTAACCGCCGCTGATCGTCAGCGCGCAGACCTCCTGGCCCTCGGTGAGACCGGTGACGCCCTCGCCGAGGGCGACGATGCGGCCGGCGATCTCCAGGCCCGGAACCTCGGTGGCGCCGGGCGGCGGCGGGTACTTGCCGGCGCGCTGCTGGCAATCGGGCCGGTTCACGCCCGCCGCCACGACCTCGACCAGAACCTGGTTCGGGCCCGGCCGCGGCACCGGCACGGTCTCGATCCCGATCACCTCCGGCCCGCCGGCCCCGTTGAAGCGGACCTGTCGCATGGTGGCGGGGATCGACGGCATGGGGCGGCTCCGGTGTTGTGACACGCCCTTACCTGCCGCGCGAAGGGGCCACCGGCAAGGGCTTACCGCGTGCCGTACATCCGGTCGCCCGCGTCGCCGAGGCCCGGCAGGATGTAGCCATGCTCGTTCAGGTGGCTGTCGATCGAGGCGGTCCAGACCGGCACGTCCGGGTGGGAGCCCTGGAACTTGGCCAAGCCCTCCGGCGCGGCGAGCAGGCAGACGAAGCGCAGGTCGCGGGCGCCGCGCTCCTTCAGCCGGTCGACCGCCGCGACGGCCGAGTTCGCCGTCGCCAGCATCGGGTCGAGGACCAGCACGGTGCGGTCGGCGAGGTCGGACGGGGCCTTGAAGTAGTACTCGACGGCCTCGAGCGAGTCGGGATCGCGGTAGAGCCCGATATGGGCGACGCGGGCCGAGGGCAGCAGCGACAGCATGCCGTCGAGGAAGCCGACGCCGGCGCGCAGGATCGGCGCCAGGACGAGCTTCTTGCCGGCGATCTGCGCGCCCTGCATCGTGACCAGCGGGGTCTCGATCTCGACCGGCTCCAGCGGCAGGTCGCGGGTGACCTCGTAGGCGAGCAGCGTCCCGATCTCGTTCAGGAGCTGGCGGAAGCCCTTGGTCGAGCGCGCCTTGTCCCGCAGCAGGGTCAGCTTGTGCTGCACCAGCGGGTGATCAACCACCGTGACCGGCGCCACACCCGTCTCCCCGCGCGCACCCGCACCCTGCATCGCCGTCTCCCCGTTCACCAACATACGTGACTCGACTTCAAAATACGGTGCCGTCGCTCGCGATGGAAAGCGGCGGCGCGCCCTCCGGCCGCAAGGACTTCGCCAGGCGCCGGCCGGTGGCCCAGGTGCCGCCTTCCAACACCTTGGCGAGCGGCAGGTCGGCGGGATCCTCGATGTCGAGCCGCTCGCGCACAAGCGGCGCCAGCCGGTCGAGGAGCGCCACCGTCAGCGCCCGCCACTCGACGACGAGGCGCGACCCGACCTCGTGCGGCAGCTTGGCCTCCTCGGGCCGGCGCAAGGCCAGCACCCCGGTATCGAGGAAGAGCCCTCCGTTGCGGTACTCGGGCAGGCCGGTCAGGGCGTCGAGGCCGGTGACGGTCAGCCCCGCCTCCTCCAGCGGCTCCAGGAGCGAGTAGGCGAGCCACTGCGACAGCTTGTGGAACGGCACCAGCCCTTCCGTCGACCCAGTGCCGCCTGACAGAGGATGACGCCAGGTATCGCCGAGATCGATCCCGTCGAGCACGATCCGGCCGGGCCAGATCGGCCCGAGATGGGTCAGCAGCACCTCCAGCACGGCCTCCGCCGGGACCTCGCCGTCGCGGGCCTTCGCCTTGATGCGGTCGAACAGGAAGCCGGGGCGGGCCTGCGGCCCGAAGCCCTCGGGATCCGCCGCCGCGACCTGGCCGAGGCGATTGAGGAGCGCGGTGCGGCCGGAGAGGCCGACGAGGGGGTTGGTCGGCGAAGCCTGGAAGCCGTCCGCGAGCTCGGCCTCGGTCAGGCTCGCCAGCGCGCGGGCATCGGCGCGGAACGGGTCCTCGGGCTCGGAGGAGAACAGGCCGGAGACGAACATGTCGAAGCTCGCCACCGCCAGACCTTCCGAGCGGGCATAGGTCTCGCCGGTGCGGCCCTCCTCGTAGCGCCAGGTCGGGCCGGCGCCGGCGTCGAGCAGCACGCTCACCACCACGAGGTCGAAGGCGGCGCGGGCCTGCTCGGCCGGGTCCTCGAAAGGGGCGGCGTGGACGAGGGAGCCCCAGCGCTCGAAGCCGCCGACCGAGAAGTGGCGCCAGCGGGCGTGGTAGGGGATCGCGAGGTCCGGGTAAGCCTCGCGGATGGTCTCGACCACGGCGTCGGCGCAAGGCCCCAGGCGATCGAGATCGACCACGAAATGGTCGAGCCGCCCGTCGAGCCCGGCCTGAAGCAGGGTCTCGGCGCGGGCGCGCACCGCCCGGGCCGAGAGCAGGCTGCGGGCGGTCGAAAACTCAGGCACGGGCATCTCCAGAAGTCAGGTCGAGCGGTCGCCGGGCGGGGTCAGAACCGCTCGAGGTCGCGGCCCTTCACGGCGTCGAGGGAGTCGGTGACGCCGTCGGGCGCGTAGTAGCCCGCCGCCTTCTTGGCTTCCATCTCCACCGAGGCGTCCGGCGGGATCAGCTCCGGCGGGATCGGCACCCGCTCGCCGACCTCGATGCCCGATCCGGTGATCGCGTCGTACTTCATGTTCGACATCGACATCAGCCGGTCGATGCGGCGGATGCCGAGCCAGTGCAGCACATCCGGCATCAGCTGCTGGAAACGGGCATCCTGCACGCCGGCGACGCACTCGGTGCGCTCGAAATAGGTGGCGGCGGAATCACCCCCCTCCTGGCGCTTGCGGGCGTTGTAGACCAGGAACTTGGTCACCTCGCCGAGGGCCCGCCCCTCCTTGCGGTTGTAGACGATGACGCCGGTGCCCCCGGCCTGCGCCTCGCGCACGCATTCCTCGATGCCGTGGGTGAGGTAGGGCCGGCAGGTGCAAATGTCGGAGCCGAACACGTCCGAGCCGTTGCACTCGTCGTGGACCCGGCAGGCGATGCGCCGGCGTGGGTCGGTCAGACCGGAAATTTCGCCCATCACGTAGACGGTGCAGCCGCCGATCGGCGGCAGGAAGACCTGGAGGTCGGGACGCGTCACCAGCTCCGGGAACATGCCCCCGGTCTGCTCGAACAGAGTGCGGCGTAAGCTCGTCTCGCTGGTGCCGAAGCGGGCGGCGACGCCCGGCAGGTACCAGACCGGATCGACGGCGATCTTGGTGACCGAGATGTCGCCGGTGGCGTGCAGCACCGTGCCGTCGGCGGCCAGACGGTGGGCGCCCATCGCCGCCAGGATCTCCGGCAGGCTCAAGCGGGCTTTGGTCACCGCGATGGTCGGCCGGATGTCGGTGCCAGAGGTGATCGCCTCGCGAAACACCTCGCCGGGCATGTGCCCCCACGGATCGAGCGACACGATCTTGTCCGGGTCCGCCCATTGCGGGTGCGGACCGATCGCGACCACCGGGTGGGTGTTGGTGAGATCCGGCCGCGCCAGCGGGTTCATCGCCCGGCCCGCGATCGCGAGGGCGCGGTAGAGCGAGTAGGCGCCGCCATTGGCCCCGATCACGTTGCGGTCGGCCGGGTTGGTGACGGTGCCGATGATCGGCCCTCGCTCGCGCGGGTCGGCGGCACCCCAGCGGATCGGCCAGCGGGCGGTGCCGGGCTCCGGGTGCGAGGTGAGCCGGATATGCGTCGAGCGGTTGGAACTGGTCATGCGGCCGCGCCGTCCTTCAACGGAGAAGGCTCCCCGCGGGGGCCGCGAGGAGCCTGTCGTGTGCTTGACCTGGTTGAGGGTGGCCCAGCCGATTCGGCGCGTCAAGCTCAAGCCTAAGGCGCCGACCGCCCATTGTCGGGGCAAGGGATCAGGACAATGGGGCCCCCCGGTCCGCTCAGTAGTTCGAGCCGGCGCGGCGGGCCATGAAGGCGTCGAACTGCTCGCGGTCGCGGGCGCGCTTCAGCTCGTCCACGAATTCGGTGAAGGCGCGGCTCTCCTCCTCGAGGCGGCGGCGCTCCTCTTCGAGGCGCTCGATCTCCTTGCGGCGATACTCCTCGAAGGCCCAGTTGCCGCTGTCGTGGCGGGCCGCACCGAAGCCGGAGAATCCGTTCCGGAAGGAGCGCTCGGCGAAGGACTTCATCTCGTTCAGAGCCGGGTAACCCATGAGCTTCCACACCACGTAGGCCGCGGCCAACGGCCACGCATAGATGAATCCGATGACGATCGCGCCGATCTCGAGAGAGCGGCGCGGGAACGGGCCGTTGCGGCAGGCGCGGCCGCTCGACCAGGGGGCAGAGGAAAACGACACGTCACGATCTCCCGCAGGATGTGAATGTGAACGACATTTACATGCGGGGTCGCCCGGGCGGTTTCAAGGAGGGCGGGCCCGGGAAAATTTGCTTCCGGTGGGCAGCATGTTGCTCCCCCGTGATGGAGGCGGCCCAGATGGAGCCGCGGTGCGGGCCGCATCCGGTCCTCCCCTGACGGAATTCAGGCAAGTCCGGATTCCGTCGGGGGAGGATCAAGCGTGGCTCACGCGGCCCGGCGAAGCGGCAGCGGGAGCGGCGTCGGGGTGTCGGTGCCCTCGCCCTCGGCGCTCCAGTGGCAAACCGGCCGGCCGGTCTCCGGGTCGAGGGTCCAGGTGGCGCGAAGGACGAGCCTTTGCGCCGCGGGAGCGGGCAGGCGGACGGACTCGGCGCCCTTCGGCGCGAAGGGGATGACGGTGGTGATCATGATGCACCTCTCGGGGGCGGCCGTCCGCGCGGCCGGCGCCCACGAGAGCGCGCCCGGTCAGGCGTCCCTGCGAGAAGCGGCCGGCGCGAACGGCGCGGTCGATCGACTGTGACTGTCGCTCGGCATGGGGTTGACGGGTCCTGGGTGAGGCGGCGGGGCGCGCGGATGTCGCCTGGGCCGCGACGGGCTCCATACGCTCCCCGATCGGCCTGTCAACACGCGATCAGGGCTCGCGCCGCCCGGCCGGTTTCGCGCCCTCCGCGCAGGGCGGGGATGAGTCGGCGGGCAGGTGTGGCGGGCCCGGCTTTGGGCTACGTCACCCGGAGTGACGACACGGAGCGCGGGACGGATGACGGGCATGGCGGAGCCGATGGCGGCGGAGGTGGCCGACGGCCTGCCGACCCGGGCGAGGCTGTGGGCGATGCTGGCGATCGGCATCGCCATGTCGATGGCGGTGCTCGACGGCGCGATCGTCAACGTCGCCCTGCCGGTGATGGCCCGGGACCTCCAGGTCAGCCCCGGCGCCGCGATCTTCGTCACCAACGGCTACCAGCTCGCCGTCACCGCGGCCCTGCTGCCGCTGGCCTCGCTCGGCGACATCCTCGGCTACAAGCGGGTCTACTGCACGGGGCTGGCGCTGTTCGCCGCCGCGTCGCTGGCCTGCGCGCTCGCCGGCTCGCTGCCGGCGCTGGTCGCGGCCCGCATCGTCCAGGGCCTAGGCGCGGCCGGGATCATGAGCGTCAACATCGCGCTCGTGCGCTTCGTCTATCCCCACCGGATGATCGGGCGCGGCGTCGGCACCATGGCGCTCATCGTGGCGATCGCCTCGGCGGCGGGCCCGAGCGTCGCGGCGGCAATCCTGTCGGTGGCGAGCTGGCCGTGGCTGTTCCTCGTCAACGTGCCGCTCGGGATCGCCGCGCTGGTGCTCGCGACCCGGATGCTGCCGGCGACGCCCCGCAGCGGCGCCCGGTTCGACGGCCTGAGCGCGGTCCTCAACGCGCTGTTCTTCTGCCTCCTGATCACCGGCGTCGACGGGCTCGGCGAGCCGGGCCGGAGCGGCACCGCGCTCGGCCTGCTCGCCGGGGCGGCGGTGATCGGCACCGCCTTCGTGTGGATGCAGGCCCGCCTGCCGGCGCCGCTCCTGCCGATCGACCTCCTGCGCATCCCGGTCTTCGCGCTGTCGATGGTGAGCTCGCTCTGCTCGTTCTCGGCCCAGATGATGGCCTACGTCGCCCTGCCGTTCTACTTTCAGGACGTGCTCCACCTCACCAGCACCCAGACCGGGGTGCTGATGACGCCCTGGCCGATCGCCATCGCGGTGATCGCCCCCTTCGCCGGGCGGCTGGCCGACCGCTACCCGCCGGGGCTTCTCGGCGGCATCGGCCTCGTCGCCCTATCGGCGGGCCTCGCCCTGATGGCGAGCGTGCCCCCGGACGCCTCACCGCTCGCCATCGCCCTGCGGCTGACCCTGTGCGGCCTCGGCTTCGGGCTGTTCCAGTCGCCCAACAACAAGGTCATCATCACCAGCGCGCCGCGGGAGCGCAGCGGCGGGGCGAGCGGCATGCAATCGACCGCCCGCCTCCTCGGCCAGTCCCTCGGTGCCGCCATGGTGGCGGTGATCTTCGGCTACCTCCATACCGGCGGCACCGTGACGGTGCTGTGGATCGCGAGCGCGCTGGCACTGACCGGCTCCGTCGCGAGCGGGCTGCGGGTCAGGCGCTGACGGGCCCCGACGATCCATCAAGGGGTGCGGCAGAGTGCCGTCCTTCAGATGAATGACGTGCACGGACGCGAATCTGCCGCGTCCGTGGCTCCCCTGGATTAAGCCGTCGTCCTAGAACGCGGCCCGCGAACCGGCCGGCAAGGACCGGATCCAAGAGGGCCAGCATGGACGCGCGCGTCGTCGACTCTTCCCCCAGCGAAGCCTCCGCTCCCGGATTCCTGTCCCGCGAGCGCATCGTGGCGCGTGCCGGCTTCAACCGCTGGCTCGTCCCGCCGGCGGCGCTCGCCATCCATCTCTGCATCGGCATGTCCTACGGACTGTCGGTGTTCTGGCTGCCGCTGTCGCGTGCCCTCAGCATCGGCCGGCCGGCCCCGGCCGCCTGCCCCGACATGAGCCTGCTCACCGCCCTCGTCACCACGACCTGCGACTGGCGCGTCAGCGACCTCGTCCTGGTGTTCTCGATCGGCATCGTCATGCTCGGCCTCTCAGCCGCCCTGTTCGGCGGCTGGCTCGAGCGGGCGGGACCCCGCAAGGCCGGCCTCGCGGCGGCTCTGGCCTGGGGCGGCGGGTTCCTGATCGGGGCGCTCGGGGTCTATCTCCACCAGCTCTGGCTGATCTGGCTCGGCATGGGGCTGATCGGCGGCATGGGCCTCGGCCTCGGCTACATCTCGCCGGTCTCGACCCTGGTGAAGTGGTTTCCCGACCGGCGCGGCATGGCGACCGGCATGGCGATCATGGGCTTCGGTGGCGGCGCGATGATCGGCTCGCCGCTCGCCGACCTGCTCATCACCCACTTCCGGGGGCCGGATTCCGCCGGCGTCTGGCAGACCCTCGCGGCGATGGGCGCCGGCTACCTCGTCGTCATGCTGTGCGGGGCCTTCGGCTACCGCGTGCCGCCGGACGGCTGGCAGCCCGAGGGCTGGACCTCGCCGGCCGCGCGCGGCCGGATGATCACCAGCGGCCACGTCCACCTCTCCGACGCGCACCGGACGCCCCAGTTCTGGCTGCTCTGGGCGATGCTGTGCCTCAACGTCTCGGCCGGGATCGGCGTGCTGGCGCTGGCCTCGCCGATGCTCCAGGAAATTTTCGGCGGCGCGCTGATCGGTCGGCCGGAGACCGGGTTCGGCGGGCTCGATGCCGGTGAGAGGGCGCAGGTCGCGGCGATCGCCGCCGGCTTCGTCGGGTTGCTGTCGCTGTTCAACATCCTGGGCCGGTTCTTCTGGGCGACGTTGTCCGACCGCATCGGCCGGAAGGCCACCTACGCCACCTTCTTCGCCCTCGGCGGCGTGCTCTACGCCGCCGCGCCCTGGGCCGCCGGCCTCGGCTCGAAGGCGCCGTTCGTGCTCACCCTGTGCATCATCCTCTCGATGTATGGCGGCGGCTTCGCGACGATCCCGGCCTACCTCGCCGACCTGTTCGGCACCCGGTTCGTCGGCGCGATCCACGGCCGCCTGCTCACCGCCTGGTCGACGGCGGGCGTGGTCGGCCCCCTCGTCGTGACCGCCATCCGGCAGGCGCAGGTCGATGCGGGCCTCCAGGGCGCGGCGCTCTACGGCCGCACGCTCCTGATCCTGGCCGGCTTCCTGGCGGCCGGGTTCGCGGCGAACCTGCTGGTGCGGCCGCTCGCGCGGCGCTGGTTCATGGAGGGGGCCGAGACCGCCTCCGGCGCGCCAGAGCCCGCGGGCCCGTCCGGCTCGTTCGGGATCGGCCGGGGCGGCCCGACGCCGGCGGCGGCGCTGGCCTGGACCGCCGTCGGGCTGCCGATCCTGTGGGGCGTGTGGATCACGCTCGCGAAGGCACTGATCCTGTTCCGGTAGCGGGCCTCAGGCCGTCGTGGAACGCGGCGGGAGATGGAGGAGCACCGCCTCGATCTCCGCCGAAGGGTGGCGCGGATAACGCGCCATCACCAGCGGGTCGTGGCCGGGGACGATCCGCTCCGGATCGCCGGCGAGCCGCGCGAGCGTCCGCCAGCTCTCCATCATCGCGGCGATGTCGACCACGATCGGAAACGGGTTCTGCTGGGCGAGGTTGGCGTAGAAATGGGCAGCGTCCGAGGCGAGGACGACGGGGCCGCGCGCCGTCTCGACCCGCACGCATTGCAGGCCCCGCGTGTGCCCCGGCACCGGATGGACCGTGACCCCGGGGGCGATCTCCCCCGTGCCGTCGACGAAGGCGACCCGCCCCTCGTAGACCCGCCGCACCATGGTGCAGACGTCCTCGACCGAGAAGGCGCCGCGCAGCCGCGCGTGGCACATGCAGCGCCCCGTCGCGTAGGCCATCTCGGCGTCCTGGAGGTGGAAGGTCGCGTTCGGGAACGCCGACAGGTTGCCGGCGTGATCGTAGTGGAGATGCGTGATGACCACGTCCCGCACCGTCGCCGGATCGATGCCGAGATCCCGCAGACCGTCGAGCGGGTGGCGCACCATCGTCCGGCCGTAGGCCGCGCAGGCCGGCCAGTCGAACCCGGTATCGACGACGATCACCCGCTCGTCGTCGCGGATCACCCAGACGAAGTAGTCGATGGGCATCGGCCCGTCATGCGGATCCCCGCCGGGCGGCGGGTAGAGCAGGTTCAGCGACGCCGGACGCTCGTGCGTCGCGTAGCGCAGCGCGAAGACCTCGTAGACCGGCACGGCCGCCCTCCTCGTCAGTCCCGCTCGGGAGCGGGCAAAGCTGCCAGGAACGCGTCGATCGCGGTGTGGTCGGCCTCCGCCCCGAGATCGGCCAGCGCGTCCTGCCAAAAAGCCGCGATCGTCCGCGACAGCGGCGCCGGGACGCCCTCGTGGCGCGCGAGGTCGTCCGCCGTGCGCAGGTCCTTCGCCATCAGCGCCATGGAGAACCCGGAGGTGTAGGATTTCGGGATCACGTAGGGCTTCAGCTTGACGTCGGTGGAGTTGTTGCGGCCCGTCGAGACGTTGAGGATGTCCGTCATCAGCGTCGGATCGAGGCCGAAGCTCGCGCCGATGCGCAGGGCCTCGCAGGCGGCGGTCAGGCCCGCGGCGGAGACGTAGTTGTTCAGCGCCTTCATGGCGTGGCCGGAGCCGACCGGGCCGGTCTCGAAGAGCGAGGTGCCGAGGCTCGCGAGGAGCGGCCGCACCGCGTCGGCGTGATCCCCGCCGACCATGATGGCGAGCGTCCCGTCGATGGCGCGCTTCACCCCGCCCGAGACCGGGGCATCGACGAGGACGATGCCCCGGTCGGCCAGGTCCCGCGCGAGGTCGCGGGTGCCGACCGGCGCCGACGAGCTCATGTCGATCACGATCGCGCCCGGGGCGAGGTGGCTGGCGATGCCCTCCGGCCCGGCGAGGACCGCGCGCACCGCCTTGCCGTCCGGCAGCATCGTCACGACGGCGCCCGCCCCTTCTGCGGCCTCCCAGGCGGAGGCCGCGGTCCGGCCCCCCGCCTGCGCGAAGGCCGCCGCGGCGACCGGGGACGGATCGAACCCGACCACATTCCAGCCCGCCGCGACGAGGCGGCTCGCCATCGGCAGCCCCATCTTGCCGAGGCCCAGGAAGGCGACGCGGGCGGATGACGGGTCGAGGCTCATGACGTTCCGTCCCACCGTCACGCCTTGTCCGAGAGGGCGCCCTCGGCCTTCAGGACCTCGTGCGCGGCCTTGAACGCCTCGAGGCCGGACGGGATGCCGCAATAGACGGTGGCGTGCAGCAGGATCTCCTTGATCTCCTCGACGCTGACGCCGTTGGCGAGCGCGCCCTTGACGTGCAGCTTGAGCTCCGCCGGCTTCGACAGGGCGGTCAGCATCGCGAGGTTGAGCATCGAGCGCGTCCTGCGGTCGAGCCCGTCGCGCGTCCAGGCGTAGCCCCAGCACCACTCGGTCGTGATGCGCTGGAACGCCATCATGAAGTCGTCGGCCTTGGCGAGGCTGCTATCGACGTACTCCGCCCCGAGCACCTCCCGGCGGACCTCGAGCCCCTTCTCGAACTGCTCGCTCTCGGCCATCGTGCCCTCCCCGGCGCGTCTATTTCCCCGGACGGTAGCAGGCAACCGGACGGAGATCGACGGGGGCGGACGGCGAAATCCCGCGCGCTCAACTGGGGATGGTGCCACCCGCGAGGATGCGACAGAACGGTCTCGATCGTCCCCGGTGAACCGCCCCTGCGCGGGGATGCAACGAGAGGCGAGATCATGAACCCGCTCCGCCGCATGCTGCCCTCCAACCACGCCCTGTTCGTGTTCGAGGCGGTGGCGCGCAACACCAGCTTCACCCGGGCGGCGGCCGAGCTGAACGTCACCCAGCCCGCCGTCAGCAAGGCGATGGCGCAGCTCGAGCGCCATCTCGGCGTGCGCCTCATCGACCGCTCGGCGGAGGGCCTCGCGCTGACGGAGGACGGGGCGATCCTCTACCGGAGGGTGGCGGACGGGTTCCGGGGCATCGAGGCGGCCCTGCGCGAGATCGACATCCGCCGCACCGGCATCGACACGGTCACGCTCTCCCTGTCCTCGGCTTTCACCACCCACTGGCTGATGCCGCGCATCAACACCCTGCAGGCGACGTTCCCGTCGGTCGATTTTCGCTTCCAGCTCATCCCCGGCGCGCTTGCCGGCCCGGTCGACGACGTCGATCTCGGCATGCGCTTCGTCGAGGGGCCGGACCTCGATCACGAGGCCCTGTTCCTGATGAACGAGGTGATGCTGCCGGTCTGCAGCCCAGCCTACCGCGCCGGACGGGGGGCGGCCCCGGAGAGCCGCACCACCTTCGTCAACCTCACCGCCACCTCGCCGATGTGGGTCGGCGGGGTCGATCCCGGGCCGGACTGGAACGGCTCGCGCGCCTCCCTCAATTTCTCCGACTACGCCGTCGTGCTGCAGGCCGCGTTGCTCGGCCAGGGCGTCGCGCTGGGCTGGATGAGCGTCGTCTCGCACTGGCTCTCGACCGGCGACCTCGTTCCGGCCGCCGACCGCGTCACCCGGACGGCGCGGGTGTGCCAGCTCATCCACCTGCGGTCCCGGCCCCTGCGCCGCTCCGTCGCTGCCGTTCGCGACTGGCTCGTCGCCGAGATGCGGGCCGACGTCGCGCGGGTCGACAAGATCTACCCGGAACTCGGGCTGATCCGGACCTGCTTCGAGACCTCATAACTCCTGGTTATGGCCCCGCAGATTATTTCGACATTGAACGAAGCCGCCACTTTTGTGAGCTTTCCCCGGTCGGCGACACCGGACGCGAAGGCAGCGCCACGATGGCAGCAGGATCGGACACGGGACTGACGCGCGATCCGTTCTCCGGCGGCAGCATCGGGGTGTCGATCCGCAACGCGACCCGGCGCTACGGCGCCTTCACGGCCCTCGACGACGTCTCCCTCGACGTGGCGCCAGGCGAGTTCCTCTCCCTGCTCGGCCCCTCCGGATCAGGGAAAACCACGTTGCTCGGCATCCTCGGCGGCTTCACGGTGCCGTCCTCCGGCAGCGTGCATTTCGGCGAGACCGACGTCACCTTCGTGCCGCCGCACAAGCGCGGCATCGGGGTGGTGTTCCAGAACTACGCCCTGTTCCCGCACCTGAGCGTGGCCGAGAACGTCGCCTTCCCGCTGCGGGCCCGGCGCGAGCCGAAAGCCACCTGGGGCCGGCGCGTCGCCGAGGCGCTCGCGATGGTGGAGCTCACCGGCTACGGGGATCGGGCGATCTCGCAGCTCTCCGGCGGCCAGCGCCAGCGGGTGGCGCTCGCCCGCGCCATCGTGTTCCGCCCGCGGCTGATCCTGATGGACGAGCCGCTCTCGGCCCTCGACAAGCAGCTACGCGAATCGATGCAGATCGAGCTGCGCCGCCTGCACCGGCAGCTCGAAGCCACCATCATCTACGTCACCCACGACCAGCGCGAGGCGCTGACGATGAGCGACCGCATCGCGATCCTGCGCGGCGGGCGCCTCGCCCAGGTCGACACGCCCGAGCGCCTGCACGACCGGCCGGCGAGCGCCTTCGTGGCGAGCTTCATCGGCGAATCGACCCTGGTGCCGGTGACCCGCTCGGGTGCCGACAGCGTCGCCCTCGGACCTGCCACCTTGAGCAGCGCCCGTCCGCTGCCGGAGGGGGCGTCGCTCCTCCTGGCGCTCCAGACCGAGAAGCTCATCGTCGCCGGCGAGACCGCGCCCGACGGCTACAACCGCCTCACCGGACGCGTCACCGATATCGTCTACCAGGGCGAGAGCCTGAAGGTCTTCCTCGCCCTCGACGGCGGGCCCGAGATCTCCCTGCGCCAGCCGGCCCACCATGCAGGGCGCAGCGCCATCCCGCCCGTCGGCGCGCCCCTCACCGCCCTCATCCATCCGCAGGACACGATCATCGTGCCTGCGGAACCGGCCTGAGCCCCCCATCCTCGACCCATCGGAGAGTCCCACCATGACCGCCCCCTCTCTCGACCAGTTCAAGGTCCTCACCTTCGACGTCGTCGGCACCCTGATCGACTTCGAGAAGGGCATCCTCGACCAGATGCGCGCCGTCTCCGGCCGCAGCCACGAGGAGTTGAGCGACGCCCGGATCTTCGCCTCCTATCTCAAGGGCCGGGAGCTGAACTACGAGCGGTCGAGCGAGGTCTTTGCGGATGTCTACCGCCACGTCGCTAAGGAATTCGGCTTCCCCAACTCGGATGCCGACGCCGACGCGTTCCAGCTCTCGGTCCTGCGCTGGCCCGCCTTCTCGGATTCGGTCGCGGCTCTGAAGCGCCTGCGCCGGCACTACCGCCTCGTGGCGATGACCAACGCCGATCGCTCGGCCTTCTCGTTCTACTCCCACACCCTCGGCAACCCGTTCCACGACAGCGTCACCTACGACGAGGCCGGCGTCGCCAAGCCCGACCCGCAATTCTTCGCCTTCAACCGCGGCCGCCAATCGGCCTTCGGCTACAAGCAGAGCGACATACTCCACGTCGCCCAGAGCCAATACCACGACATCGGCGTCGCCCGGGATCTCGGCTACTCGGTGTGCTGGATCGAGCGCCGCCAGGGACTCGCGGGCTTCGGCGGCACCCCCGAGCCGGCCCGCCTGACCACTCCGGACTACCATTTCCCGACGCTCGAAAAACTCGCCGACGCCGCCGACGCGGCCTTCGCCGCCGGCGCCCGGCAGGCGGCCTGACCATGACCGCCTTCCCGAAGCCTCCGGTCGCCTCGCTCTGGGCCGCCGGCGCGGCGCCGGCCGGACGCTTCGGGCCGCTCGATCGCGACGTCCAGGCGGATGTCGCGATCGTCGGCGGCGGCTATACCGGGCTCACGGCGGCCCTGGCGCTGGCCGAGCGCGGCGAGCGGGCGGTGGTGCTGGAGGCCAGCACGATCGGCTGGGGCGCGAGCGGGCGCAACGGCGGCGTCGTCTCGGCGAAGTTCCGCCCCTCGTTCCAGGCCATCGCGGCCAAGCACGGGATTGCGGTGGCCAAGCGCATGCACGCCATCGCGTACGCCTCCGTCGAGACCTTGGAGCGGCTGATCGCCGAGCACGGCATCGTGCAAGCCAACTACGCCCGGGTCGGCCAGCTCAAATGCGCCCACACGCCCCACACCCTAGCGGCGACGGTCGCCGACATGGAGTGGATGCGCCGCGAGATGAGCGATTCCTCGGTCCAGGAACTCTCCCGCGAGGCGGTGGAGGCCGAGACCGGCTCGAAAGATTTCGTCGGCGGCGTGCTCTCGGAGAAGGCCGGCGGCCTGCACCCGCTCAACTACGCGAATGGCCTCGCCCGGGCGGTGTCGGGCAAGGGCCTCGCGATCCACGAGGCGAGCCCGGCACTCCGCCTGCACCGCGAGGCGGGGGGCGTGCGGGTCGAGACGCCGGGCGGCTCGGTGCGGGCGCGCCAGGTGATTGTGGCGACGAACGGTTACACCGACCTCACCGGGGCGGCCGCCCCGTTGCGCACCCGCCTGATCCCGTTCCGCAGCGCGATCCTCGCCACCGCGCCGCTCTCCGACAACCTGCGCGCCGCGATCCTGCCGAGCCGGCGGATCTACGTCGAGACCCGGCGGATGATGCGGTGGTTCCGGATGGTCGACGACCGGATGGTGTTCGGCGGCCGCGGCGCCTTCGGGCGTGAGGATTCGGACGCCGCCTTCGCGACCCTGCACCGGGCGATGGTGCGCACCTTCCCGGCGCTCGCCGACACGGGCGTCGCCCATCGCTGGTCGGGCCTCGTCGGCATGACGCTCGATGCGTTCCCGCATGTCGGCCGGCTCGACGACCGGGTGAGCTTCGCCATGGGCTACAACGGCGCCGGGGTCGCGATGTCGAGCCATCTCGGCGGCCTCGCGGCCGCGTTCGCCCTCGGCGAGAGCCCGGACGTCGCGCTGCTCTCCACTGAGGGCTTCCAACCCGTCCCGTTCTACGCGTTGCGCGAGCCGGCGGTCCGGCTCGTCGCCGGCTGGTACCAGTTCCTGGACACGATCGGCCGCTAGGGCGCGGCTTTACAGCAGAGGGGAAGTCGAGATGGCGTCGCTGATTCGAACCACCGTCCTGGCCTGCCTCATCGGGACGGCCGCGCCTGCTTTGGCCGCCGAGCAGATCACCTTCGTGTCCCAGGGCGGCGCCTACCAGCAAGCCCAGACGGTGGCGATCCTCGATCCGGCCGCCAAGGCGCTCGGCATCACGATCAACCAGGACAGCGCTCCCGATGCCTGGCCGGTGATCCGCACGCAAGGAGCCACCGGCAAGCCGACCTGGGACGTGGTCGACACCCCGACCCAGGATTGCGTGCGCGGCGGCAAGACCGGGCTGATCGAGAAGCTCGACTTCTCGAAGATCCCGAACGCCGCCGCCATCCCGGCCGCCTACAAGACCGAATACTCGGTCCCCTACGAGTTCTATTCGAGCGTCCTGGCCTACAACAAGAGCAAGTACGGCAAGAACCCGCCGCAATCCTGGGCTGATTTCTGGGACGTGAAGAAGTTCCCGGGCGCGCGGGCCCTGCGCAACCACCCCTTCGCGACCCTCGAAGCGGCCCTGATGGCCGACGGCGTCGCGCCCGACAAGCTCTACCCCCTCGACGTCGACCGCGCCTTCCGCAAGCTCGAAGAGATCAAGCCGCATATCAGCGTGTGGTGGACCTCCGGCGGCCAGTCGGCCCTGCTGATCCAGGGCGGCGAGGTCGACATGGAGATGATCTGGAACGGCCGCGTCTCGGCGGTGATGGAGGCCGGGGCGGATGCCGACTACACCTACAATCAGGGCATCCTGCAGAACACCTCGCTCTGCATCCTGAAGAACGCCCCGAACCTCGCCACCGCGGTGAAGTTCGTGAACCAGGCGATCGACCCGAAGCTCCAGGCCAACCTGCCGCTCAACATCCCCTACGGCCCCGGCAACCCGGCGGCCTTCGACACCGGCATCATCCCGGCATCCCTCGCCGCCAAGCTGCCGAGCTCGCCCGACAACGCGAAGAAGCAGGCGGTGCTGTCCGCCGAGTGGTGGACCTCGGAGGCCGGCGACGCCGCCCTCAAGCGCTGGGCCGACTTCGTGCAGAAGAAGTAAGGCGCGTCGCCTCTTTGAACCCTCCCCCTCTGCGCAGGGCTGTCCGGAAAAAAGAAATGGCGCGCCTCCCCTCTCCCGTGTGGGAGAGGGGCCGTGGGGATCGAAGATCCCGCGTGAGGGTGGCTCGGCTTCCATATAAATCACCAAGCATCGAGCTGTGCAGCTCAACGGTTCAGGGTCATTGCGGCAGCCGAGCCACCCTGCGCGATCTTCGATCGCCCCTACCCCTCTCCAGGCGATACCGGGCAAGCCCGGCATCGCCTGGAGAGGGGATCCCGCGCTTGATTCTAAAAGGGGTTTTCCCCCGACAACCCTGCCCTCTACGGAGGAGGGTTCAGGAGCGCCATACTCCACCATCCGTCACCCAGCTGAGTCGATGCCCTCCGGACACCCCGCCATGACCCACCCCAACCCCGCCCTGCGGCGGTACGAGCGGCGCGAAGCCCTCCTGGTCCTCGGGCTGCTCCTCCCCGCCCTCGCGGTGGTCACGGTGCTGCTCATGGTGCCGCTCGCCTGGCTCGCGGTGCAGTCGGTTACCGCCGACGGCGCGTTCAGCCTGGAGCATTACCGGCGCTTCCTCACCGAGGACATCTACTGGCGCAGCTTCCTGCTCACCTTCCGCATCGCGCTCGTCGTGACGGTCCTGGCTCTGCTGCTGGGCTATCCGGTCGCCTACGCCGCCGCGACCCTGCCGCGGCGCTGGAGCGTCGTGGTGCTCGGCCTGGTGATCCTGCCGTTCTGGACCAGCGTCCTCGTGCGGGCCTATGCCTGGATGGTGCTGCTGCAGCGCCGGGGCCTCGTCAACACCGCGCTCCAGGGCTTCGGGCTCACCGACCAGCCGATCGCCCTCATCAACAACGAGTTCGGCACGGTCCTCGCCACCCTGCACATCCTAGTGCCCTTCATGGTGCTGCCGCTCTACGCCACGATGCAGCGCATCCCCCGGGACCTGATGCTCGCCGGCGCCAGCCTCGGCGGCGGCCCGGCCCACGTGTTCCTGCGGGTGTTCCTGCCGCTCTCGATGCCCGGCGTCGTCGCCGGCACGGTCCTGGTCTTCGTGCTGGCGCTCGGCTTCTACATCACCCCGGAGCTTCTGGGCGGCGGGCGCACCTTCATGGTGTCGATGCTGGTGAGCCGCAACGTCGAGATCTACAACCAGTGGGGCGCGGCCAGCGCCATCGGCGTGGTGCTGCTCGTCTGCGTGGCAGCGCTGTTCTGGCTCGCCTCCCGGGTGGTCCCGGTCGAGCGGATCATGGGAGCGCGCTGAGATGACCGCCTCCCTCCCCGCCCGCCTCGCGCTCGGCACCCTCGTCGCCCTGGTGCTGCTCTTTCTGGTCCTGCCGATCCTGATCGTGGTGCCGATGTCGTTCTCGAACGCGCGGTTCCTCACCTTCCCGCCGCCGGGCTACTCCCTGCGCTGGTACGAAGCGTTCTTCGGCAATCCGGCCTGGATGCAGGCGGCGCGGGTCAGCCTCGGAGTGGCGGTGGCCACCGCCCTCGGGGCGACGGTGATCGGCACGGCCGCGGCCTACGCGGTGACCTTGAGCGGCTCGCGCCTCGCCCGCAGCCTGACCGTGATCCTGCTCCTGCCGCTGATCGTGCCGATCGTGATCACGGCGATCGGCGTGTTCTTCGTCTTCGCCAAGGCTGGGCTGCTCGCCACGATGCCGGGGCTGATCCTCGCCAACGTCATGCTGGGGACGCCCTACGTCGTCACCTCGGTGCTGGCGGGCCTGCGCGGCTTCGATCCGGCGCAGGAGATGGTGGCGCGCAGCCTCGGCATGAACCGCCTGCGCGCCTTCTTCGCCGTCACCCTGCCGCAGATCCGGCCGAGCGTGGTCTCGGGCGCGCTGTTCGCCTTCATCTCGGCCCTCGACGAGACCGTGGTGGCGATCTTCATCGCCGGCGGCCAGAACCAGACCCTGACGAAGCGGATGTTCACGGCGTTGCGCGACGAGATCGACCCGACCATCGCGGCGATCTCCTCGCTCCTGACCGCCGCCTCGCTGATCGTGGTGGTGCTGGCGAGCCTCGCCGCCCGCAAATCGCGCGCCAGCGCATGACTTCCGCGCGCCGGCGCATGACCGCGATCTTGATCCTCGGCGGCGGCTCGGCCGGCTGCGTGCTCGCCGCGCGGCTCTCCGAGGAGCCGTCATTCCACGTCACCCTGGTGGAGGCGGGCTGCGACCTAACCGAGGCCACGATGCCGCCGGAGATTCGCAGCCGCTACCCGGGCCGGGCCTATCTCGACCTGCGCAACATCTGGCCGGCGCTGACCGCCCGGATGGGCGCGCCGGCCGGCAATCGACCGGAATCACTGGCGCCGCGGCGCTACGAGCAGGCGCGGCGCCTCGGCGGCGGCTCGGCGATCAACGCCATGATGGCGAATCGCGGCGCGCCCGGCGACTACGACGAGTGGGGCGCGCTCGGTGCCGAGGGCTGGTCGTGGGAGGCCTGCCTGCCCTATTTCCGCAAGCTCGAAGCCGACCGCGATTGCGACGGGCCGCTGCACGGTCGGCACGGGCCCCTGCCGATCCGCCGGGCCACGCAAGAGCAGCTCTCGCCCTTCGTCACCGCCACGATGCGCGCGCTGGAGGCGCAAGGATACCCGGTCGGGGCCGATCAGAACGGTCCCTGGCACGATGGGGTCTATGTCGGCACCACCGCGATCTCAGATGCCGGCGAACGGGTGCCGGTCTCGGTGGCCTATCTGACGCCGGCGGTGCGGGCGCGCAAGAACCTGGTCGTACGCACCGGCCTCCTCGCCGAGCGCGTGCTGTTCGATGGCGGGCGGGCGATCGGCGCCGCGGTGGCGCCGCTGGCCGGTGGCCCGTCCGAGACGCTCTCCGCGGACCACGTCGTGGCGGCGGCGGGCGCGATCCACAGCCCGGCGCTCCTCCTGCGCAGCGGCATCGGACCCGGATCGGCGCTCCGCCGGCACGGCCTGCCGGTAATCGCCGACCGGCCGGGCGTCGGCCGCAACCTGATGGAGCATCCCTCGATCGCAGTCTCGGCCTACCTGACCCGGGCCGGCCGGGTCCGCGACCCGAACGAGCATCACGAGCAGGCGATCCTGCGCTACACCTCGGGCCTGCCCGGCACGCCGAAGGGTGACATGCACGGCGCGATCCTGTCGCGGACGGGCTGGCACAGCCTCGGGCGGCGCATCGGCGGCATCTTCTTCTGGGTCAATAAGTCCTACTCGCGGGGGGAGGTCGTCCTCGCCTCCCCCGACCCGCGGAGCGAGCCGCAGGTCGATTTCCGCATGCTGTCTGATCCCCGCGACCGCGACCGCCTGGCGGACGCGGTCCGCCGCGGCGCCCGGGCCCTGCGCGACCCGGCTCTTGCGGCGCTGCGCGGCCCGGTCTTCCCAGCGAGCTACTCGCCCCGAGTGGCCCGGGCCGCCGCGCCGAAGCCCTGGCCGGCCGCACAGCGCGGGATTCTGTCGGGGCTGCTCGACCTTGCAGGCCCGGGCCGGGCAGCGCTGATCCACGGCCTCGTCACGCGCGGCATCACCCTCGACGGCCTCCTGGCCGACGAAAAAGCCCTGAACGACTTCGTCGCTGCCGAGGTTGGCGGCACGTGGCACCCCTCCGGCACCTGCCGCATGGGCGCGGTGGGCGACCCGATGAGCGTCTGTGACGGCGCCGGCCGGGTGCGCGGCGTCGAGGCCCTGCGCGTCTGCGACGCCTCCCTGATGCCGACGATCCCGCGGGCCAACACCAACATCCCGACCGTGATGATGGCGGAGCGCGTCGCCGACCTGATCCGGCAGGATGGCGCCGCACCATCCGTCCGCTAGCCCATCCACTCCGGCGACGCTCCACGGCTTCGGACAGTCGTGACCGGCGGGCAGGGGCGACAGCCTCCGCTTCGGGAGGCGAGGCCTCTGAACGCGACGAAGCCCGCTAAGCGTGAGCTCGGGCGGGCTTCGTCGTGATGATCGTGGAGAGGGAACGTATACGTGCTTGGCAGGTCTGGCGGTGACCGACTCTCCCGTGTCTTGAGACACAGTACCATAGGCGCTGGGGCGGTTAACGGCCGAGT